>CANNNB010000030.1 GCA_947505995.1 Comamonadaceae bacterium | reverse complement strand
CTCGCATGCCGTTTTGATCGGCTGTGAGGTGGCCGTTAACCCAGACGCCATGCACGCCAATGGCATCGGTGTGCAGTCGGGGGGCTCCCAAGGGCAAATCGAAGACGCGTTTTTTGGGGCCACGTCCTACAATTTTGGGGTCAAACAAGAGCAGGTCGGCGGCGTAGCCTTGGCGCAATAAACCTCTGTTTTTCAAACCCAAAATTTCGGCAGGCTGCGCAGTAAGTTGATGCACAGCTTGAGCCATGCTCATGGCGCTCATTTCTCTGGACCAATAGCCTAAAAGGTGCAAGCCAAAACCTGCGTCATTGAAAAAGGTGAGGTGGGCCCCTGCGTCACTCAGGGAAACCAAGCTGTGTGGATGATTGAGCAACTTGGCAACTGCTTCTGTTTCGCTATTGAGCAACATGGCTGTGAACACGGTGCGCAAGTCTTCTTCAAGTGCAAGGTCTAATGCAAAGTCGAGCGGGTCAACGCCTTTTTGTGCTGCCAATTCCGACACACTCTGTTGTTCGTAAAGCTGGTTCTCAGGTTTGAATGTCTCAACCACATGCACCTTTTCCCATTCGTTGTTAAACAAACGAAAAGAGGCAGTTTGCAAAAGCTCTTCTTTGACCTTGGCTCTAAATTCAGAACTGCTCAAACAAGCTTTCAATGCCTTGTGTTGCAAACCCAGAGCTGGCTTCCAGTTGTTTAAGCCCTCTACAGGATAAGCAGAAGCAAATGTAAAGTCCATGCTTAAGGGGCAGCATGAAACTTGTCCTTTCAGCTTGTGGCCTCGTTGGTTTGCTTCGCTAATGGCTTTTAAATCATTGAACACGCCGTTTGGGTTGGTCGAGTTGTGAAGCAAGGCGGCCACCATGACGGGGCGATTGCTAGCAGCTGACAATGACTCTAAAAATGCCACAGGCATTTGCCCACCTTTTGTCACCATGTAAACGCCGCCACCTTGGCAGCTCATGGCCAGGGTCAGTTGCATCATTTCTTCATCACTGGCTAAGCGCGATGGCATTGGAAAACCACCTTCGCCATTGTGGGCCGGGCTGGTGCTAGTGGCAAAGCCAATGGCACCAGCGGCCATGGCGTCGCGAACCAAGGCGGCCATTTCTGCAATTTCTTCGGCAGTGGCCTCGCGTTTGTTGGCGTCATTTCCCATGACCCATGTGCGAACCGAAGAGTGGCCAATGTAGGCTGCCACATTGATGGCGCATCGCTTGCGTTTGAGCATGGCCAAATATTCGGGAAAAGTTTCAAAGTCCCAATCGATGCCATGCTGCAAGACTTCCAATGACATGCCCTCGACCTGGGTCAAGTTGCGCATGGTGAGTTCACGATCTTTGGGGCGGCAAGGCGCAATGGTGAAGCCGCAGTTGCCAATGACTGCAGTGGTCACGCCCAAAGAGGGGGATGGGCGAACGTGGGAGTCCCAGGTAATTTGGGCATCAAAGTGCGTGTGCGAATCAATGATGCCTGGCATGAGGGCCAGGCCGGATGCGTCGACACAATGCTCTGCGGTGTAGGGCAAGTTTGGGCCTAATGCCACAATGCTGCCTCGGTGAATCGCTACATCTAGTACTTTGGGCTCTGCGCCTGAGCCATCAAACACCAATGCATTTTGAATGAGCGTGTCTACTTTGTTCATGAGCCATCCTTTTGATGAACTCATTGTGTCCTGATGTTGCACCGCCTGTTACTAGGGAAAACAATGTTGATCTGACCCCAATTGAATTACTTGAAATTCAGGCTGGTGAGGGCGGTGATGAGTTGGGCGAAATCGAGGGTAACTCCCCGTATAAGTGGCTTAGTCTGTAACTTTAAAATCTTTTGCAGTGCAGCATACTGTTTTTCATTGCTGTTTCCCCATACAGATTGTTGTTCATTTAAAGAAGCGTTTAAATCATGGTTAGAAATTCCGCCGCCAAATCACCTGGTGCTGCCAGCGAAGCAAATACCGACACGGCGTCTGAAACGACTGCAAGCCAGCCGCAGAGGGTCATTAAAAAATATCCAAATCGAAGGTTGTACGACACGGCCACCTCAAGTTACGTCACTTTGAGTGAAATTAAGCAATTGGTCATGCAAGGCCAATCATTTGTGGTTCGGGACGCCAAATCAGGCGAAGACCTGACACGCAGTTTGTTGCTCCAAATCATTTTGGAGGAGGAGTCTGCAGGTGCTCCTATGTTTACCGAAGCGGTTTTGGCCAACATCATTCGCTTTTACGGGCATTCGATGCAGGGCCACATGGGGGCTTATTTAGAGAGCAATTTGCAATCCCTCATGCTGATGCAGTCCAAAATGGGGCACCAGTCGCAAAACATCATGAGCCAAATGCAAGAGCAAATGCAGAAACAAACGGCTCAATTCCTGAATGCTTTTGGCCTTAAGCCCTGAATTACACGCTAGCCTCAGAACCCTCAGGGGCTTGGCTCAGCCTTGCTAAATTACTGGGACAATAGGGCCATGAACGAAATTGCCTCTCCAATCTATCATCCCAGTCAGACCGCCGCCCCCAAAGTGGGCTTTGTGAGCCTAGGTTGCCCCAAAGCCCTTACTGACTCTGAACTCATCCTCACACAGCTCAGTGCGGAGGGCTATCAAACTTCCAAAACTTTCGAAGGTGCCGATCTGGTCATCGTCAACACCTGCGGATTCATTGACGATGCCGTGAAGGAAAGTCTGGACACCATCTCTGAAGCCTTGAACGTGAATGGCAAAGTGATTGTCACAGGTTGTTTGGGTGCCAAAGAGGCCGAAGGTGGTGGCAACTTGGTCCGTCAAATTCACCCCAGTGTTCTGGCCGTCACCGGACCTCACGCTACCCAAGAAGTGATGGACGCAGTGCATGCGCACTTGCCTAAACCCCACGATCCCTTTTTGGACTTGATGCCCCATTCATTTGGCGTGGCCGGCATCAAGCTCACACCTCGGCATTACGCTTATTTGAAAATCAGTGAAGGTTGCAACCACCGCTGCACTTTTTGCATCATTCCGTCCATGCGCGGTGATTTGGTTTCAAGGCCCATTGGTGACGTGCTTAAAGAAGCACAGGCCTTGTTTGAAGGGGGCGTGAAAGAGTTGCTGGTGATCAGTCAAGACACCTCAGCTTATGGCGTCGATGTGAAATACCGCATGGGCTTCTGGGAAGGTCGTCCTGTGAAAACGCGCATGCTTGAACTGGTGCAAGCATTGGGTGAAATCGCGCAGAAGTATGGTGCGTGGGTCCGTTTGCATTATGTCTATCCCTATCCTGCCGTTGATGAGCTTCTGCCACTCATGGCCACTGGCTCCATCTTGCCTTATTTGGATGTGCCTTTGCAGCACAGCCACCCCGATGTGCTCAAGCGCATGAAGCGTCCCGCCAGTGGCGAGAAAAATTTAGAGCGCATTCAAAAGTGGCGCGAGATCTGCCCACAGTTGGTCATTCGCAGCACCTTCATTGCGGGCTTCCCAGGTGAAACAGAAGAAGAGTTTGAACATTTGTTGAACTTTGTGCGCGAAGCTCAAATTGATCGGGCAGGTTGTTTTGCCTACAGCCCCGTCAAAGGCGCTGCGGCCAACGAATTGCCTGGCATGTTGCCCAAGGCAGTCAGAGAAGAGCGTCGTTCGCGCTTCATGGCGGTTGCTGAAGAAGTGTCCGTACAACGATTACATCAGCGCATCGGTGCCACTATGCAGGTTTTGGTCGATTCCGCAACAGCCATGGGCAAAAAAGGTGGCATTGGCAGAACCTATGCTGATGCGCCTGAAATAGATGGCGTAGTGAAGTTGCTGCCACCAGAAAAGATAAGCAAGACCTACAAGGTCGGTGAGTTCACTCGTGCACGCATTGTGGGTGTAGAGGGTCACGATCTTGTCGCTTTGCCTGTCTAAAATTCATTCATGGCAATGCGCTTAAACTTGAAAAATAAGCTCGAAAAAAAAGCTGCCTTGAGTGCAGCTTTGATTAAACTTGGTGCCCAGGAAGGGACTCGAACCCCCACGAAGTTACTCGCTAGTACCTGAAACTAGTGCGTCTACCAATTCCGCCACCTGGGCTCTCAGGACAACAACAAAGGATTGTATATCAAAAAAATTAGCCAACCCTCTGGACTGCTCGATGAAATCGAGGGCAGTGTGCAAGGACATCGCGACGGTCACGGTTTCCTAATCCGTGATGATGCTGAAGGTGATATTTTCTTGCCACCCAACGAAATGCGTGCAGTGTTGCACAAAGATCGTGTCAAGGTTCGCATTGTTCGGCAAGATCGCAAGGGCAGGCCTGAAGGTCGCGTGGTTGAAATCGTTGAGAGACCTGCACACCCTATCATTGGCCGCTTGTTGAACGAAGGTGGCATTTGGATTGTTGCGCCCGAAGACAAGCGCTACGGCCAAGACATTCTCATTCCCAAAGTTGGCATTGGCACAGGCAAGCCTGGTCAAGTGGTGGTGGTTGAACTTACTGAGCCCCCCGCATTGTTTGGTCAGCCTGTGGGACGTGTGAAAGAGGTACTGGGCGAAATTGACGATCCCGGAATGGAAATTGACATTGCGGTTCGCAAGTACAGTGTGCCGCATGAATTTTCTGCAGCTTGTTTGGAATTGGCGCGAGAGTTGCCTGACAAGGTTCGTCCGCAAGATTCTAAAGATCGAATTGATTTAACTGACATCTCATTGGTCACCATTGATGGCGAGGACGCACGCGACTTTGACGATGCTGTTTATTGCGAGCCCGCCAAAATTGGCAAGGCCAAAGGCTGGCGATTGCTGGTGGCCATTGCCGATGTCAGTCACTATGTGTCAACAGGTAGCGCCATTGATATTGACGCTTACGACCGCGCCACCAGCGTTTATTTTCCGCGCCGTGTCATTCCCATGCTGCCGGAAAAACTCTCCAACGGTTTGTGTTCATTGAACCCTGAGGTTGAGCGTTTGTGCATGGTCTGCGACATGCTCATTACAGCCAAAGGTGATATTCACGCCTATCAGTTCTACCCCGCAGTGATGCACAGCCATGCGCGTTTTACCTACACCGAAGTAGCTGCTATTTTGGCCAACACCCGAGGCCCCGAAGCCATTAAACGCAAAGCCCGTGTGAACGACTTGCTTAATTTGCACGATGTGTATCGAGCCTTGTTGTCCTCTCGCGCGGTCCGTGGTGCGGTCGACTTTGAAACCACTGAAACTCAAATTATTTGCGATGACAACGGCCGCATTGAAAAAATTGTGCCGCGTGTTCGAACTGAAGCTCACCGCCTCATTGAAGAAGCCATGTTGGCTGCCAATGTGTGCAGTGCCGACTTTATTCAAAACAGCAAACATCCTGGTTTGTTCCGTGTCCACGAAGGCCCCACGCCCGAGAAGAAAGATCTGCTTCGCAATTATTTGAAAGCACTTGGCTTGCCCTATACCGTTAGTGACGAACCCAAACCCAGTGAGTTTCAGCACATTGCACAGGCCACCAAGGAAAGGCCAGACGCACAGCAAATCCACACCATGCTGCTGCGTTCTATGCAACAAGCCATTTACACGCCCATCAACAGCGGCCATTTTGGCTTGGCTTATGAGGCCTACACACACTTCACCAGTCCCATTCGCCGCTATCCCGATTTGTTGGTGCATCGCGTTATCAAAGCCATCTTGGCTCACAAGAAATACCAGTTGCCAGCCTTGCCATTGCCAGGTGAAGCGCAGGCCAAGTTGGCCAAGCGCCTGCAAAAGAACAAAGCGGGTACGCAAATGGGCGATGCACCGCGCATCAAAATGTCCCCTGTCGAGCAGCAAGCTTGGGAAGCGGCGGGTTTGCATTGCAGTGCCAACGAGCGCCGGGCTGACGAAGCTAGCCGTGATGTTGAAGCTTGGCTCAAATGCAAATACATGCGCGAGCATTTGGGCGAGGAGTATTCTGGCGTTGTCACCTCGGCCACCAGTTTCGGAATTTTCGTTACCTTGGATACTTTGTACGTCGAAGGTTTGGTTCACATCACCGAGTTGGGCGGCGAATACTTCCGCTTTGATGAAGCACGGCAAGAATTGCGAGGCGAGCGAACTGGCATTCGTTACGCCATTGGCACGCGGGTTCAAATTCAAGTCAGTCGTGTTGACTTGGACGGCAGGAAAATTGACTTCCGATTGGTCAACCCAGCAGAAGAGTTTAGCCCTAGACAAATGCGCGACAAGGGCCTGAATAAATCGGGTTCGCGTGCGGCCCCAAGAGGTTCTGAAATAAGTTCAGAAGGCGTCAAAGCAAAGCCCAATCAGGCGCGTCAGTTCAAAGGGCGAAAAACGGAAGGCTTGAGTTCACCCAATCGTCAAACAAAGCCTTCTGCTAAGGGTGCAGCTTCAAAAACAGCGGGTCAAAAAAAATCCAGCCAAGCTCGCAAGAATCGCCGGTAAGGCGCGTTCAGCAGGCTTAAATTTCAAATTATTGACTTCATTCAAATTTCAGCAGGAGACACAAGACATGACACAAAATTCAAAAATTGCCATTGTGACTGGCGCAGGTTCTGGCATTGGCAAAGCCACGGCCATGGCTTTGTTGCAAGATGGATGGTGTGTTGTATTGGCAGGTCGAAGGCAGGCTAACCTTGAAGAAGTTGTTGAAGAAGCCAAAGCCTTGAACCCAGACTCTCGCGTGTTGGCTGTCCCAACCGACGTGACGCAAGAAGATTCTGTGGCCAACTTGTTTGCGCAGTGCGTCAAAACTTTCGGCCGTGTCGATTTGTTGTTCAACAATGCGGGTGTCAGTACCCCCGCTATTCCCTTGCCCGAACTCAGTTTGGAAATGTGGAAGGGCGTGGTTGACACCAATCTGACCGGCATGTTCTTGTGCATTCGCGAAGCCTTTCGCGTCATGAAAGACCAAAAGCCAATGGGTGGCCGCATTATCAACAATGGCTCTATTTCAGCCACCACGCCACGCCCCTTTTCCATTGCCTATACGTCTACCAAGCATGCAGTTTCTGGCTTGACCAAAACAGCTTCTTTGGATGGCCGTCAGTACGACATTGCTGTGGGTCAAATCGATGTGGGTAACGCCGCAACACCCATGGCCATGCGGATGGCAAAGGGTGTGCCACAAGCCAACCTCGAAATCAAAGCCGAGCCTTTGATGGATGTGGCCGTGGTGGGCAAGTCGGTGGTTTACATGGCCAGCTTGCCCTTGGAAGCCAACGTCATGTTCCACACAGTCATGGCGACCAAGATGCCGTTTGCGGGCCGAGGATAAGTTGTGCCCTGCGCCTAAGCGCTTAATGCAGCTTCGATGGCCAGTGAAATATTCAAAACTGCATCGTCTTTCATAGGGCCTTGCCAAACCATCATGCTGGTGGGCAACTCACCCAATTGATGCATCGGCAAAGACAGCGCACAGCCGTCCAACATGTTCACCACACTGGTGTTGCGCAACAGCAATCCGTTGGCTGTAAAAAATGCTTCATCTCTTTCAACGCCAGGTGCAACGCTTTCGAGGGTTGGCCCCTCGATGGGCGCCGTCGGGGAAAGCGCTGCATCAAAGCCATTCAATACGGCTTGCATTCTGGAGATCCAACCAATCCTGCCGGCCTGTAAATCTAAATATTCAAAGGCCTTGATGCTGCCACCTCGCAAGATTCGTGTAGCCACACGCGGGTCATATTGAGCTTCAGCTTTGTCCAATAAATGTCTGTGCCATGTGTAGCTTTCCGCAGCACTGAACGTAGCGGTTATCAATAGACCTGCCAGCTCGTTGATTTCTTGAAGTGGAATTTCCGAAAGTTGCGCACCTGCTTTAGAAAGCGTCGAAAGGCTTCTTTCCCAAGCCTTCTGAACACAGGGCGTCATGCCATCCATCATCAAGTTGGTTGGAATTGCTAAGCGGTAGCTAGAGAGAGGTCGGGAAGCGCGGGCGACTTGCCTGTTCGCCAGAATTTCATGCGCCAAGATGGCGTCGCGCACACTGCGCGTCATGGCACAAACGGTGTCCATGGTGGTAGACAAAGGAACTGCGCCATCGGTTGGCACGCGACGTGCCGTATTTTTAAAGCCCACCAAGCCATTCAAAGCGGCCGGAATGCGAATGGAGCCACCGGTGTCCGACCCTAGGCCAATGAAGGCAGCGCCCGTGGCCACAGAAACTGCTGCGCCCGAGGAAGACCCGCCAGGCACATGGCCTTGGCCGTTGCTCAACACAGGCTTGTCAGACAACGCATCCCAAGCCGCTGGTGTGCCGTAGTGTGGGTTGTTGCCAATGCCTGAAAAAGCAAATTCCACCATGTTGGTTCTGCCCAAATTGGCGCCACCAGCACCCTTGAGTCTTGCCACGGCAGGGCAGTCTGTCGGGGCCTTAGGTAAGCCTTTGAGCACAGTAGAGCCGGCCAAAGTGACCTGGCCGGCCACGTCAAACAGGTCTTTGACCGAAAATGCTAAGCCCTTGAGGGCTGAGTTCACCAGGCTTTTTTCCTCTAAAACTGCGGGGCCAGAAGCAGGCGTTAAATCTAAAAATACCTTGTTGCAAGCTGCGCTGCGTGCAATTTCGTGGCTCATTTCCCACTCAGCTTGCGGGCTTGTGTGTTTGAGGGTGATGGCTTGAAGGGTGGCAATCAGGTCTTGGCGCATGGTTTTGGGTTCAATGTTGGGGGGCAAAAGGTATTCTTGTGAGAAGGGAAAAGGCTTGGGTAAAGTGCAGTTTGGGATGCTATACTCGACAGGCTTAGCAGGAATTTCCCTGCAAGTAAATCGCAAACCGGCTCCTTCAAGGTGTTGGCTGTTAAGAACCAAACCCGAAAGGGCTTTTCCAAACAGTCGATGTGTGAGCCGGATTTTAGACCCAACCTTCGGAGAAACAACATGTCAGTTACCATGCGCGAAATGCTGGAAGCCGGTGTCCACTTTGGTCACCAAACACGCTTCTGGAACCCCAAGATGTCTCCTTTCATCTTCGGTCACCGCAACAAAATTCACATCATCAACTTGGAAAAATCTTTACCGATGTTCCAAGACGCATTGAAGTTCGTCAAACAACTCTCTGCAAACCGCGGCAACATCCTCATGGTTGGCACCAAGCGTCAAGCGCGTGACACCGTGGCTGCTGAAGCTCAGCGCGCCGGCGTTCCTTATGTTGACCAACGCTGGTTGGGCGGCATGCTCACCAACTTCAAAACCGTCAAGACTTCCATCAAGCGCTTGAAGGACATGAAAGCTCAGCAAGAAGTCGGACTCGACGCTTTGAGCAAAAAAGAACAATTGATGTTCAAACGCGAAATCGAGAAGCTTGAACGTGACATCGGCGGCATTCAAGACATGGCCACCTTGCCAGATGCCATTTTTGTGATTGACGTTGGTTACCACAAAATTGCCATCTTGGAAGCCAAAAAACTGGGCATTCCTCTCATTGGCGTGGTCGACTCTAACCACTCACCCGAAGGCATCGACTACATCATTCCTGGTAACGACGACTCTTCCAAAGCTGTTACTTTGTATGCGCGTGGCATTGCGGACGCCATCATTGAAGGCCGTGCCAACGCAGTTCAAGACGTGGTCAACGCTGTGGCTGCTGAAGGCGAAGGCGAGTTTGTTGAAGTGCAAGAAGCTGCTGCTTAATGCCCTTTCAACCAGAGAAAAGGGGCTTCTTGCCCCTTTTTTTTAACCCGAGTTACTCTTTCTATTAACCCCCTTGTAATTGATCTCGATCCCTCAATCGAAGAATAAACGGAGAAATTAAAAATGACTGCAATTACCGCAAGCATGGTCGCTGAACTTCGCGCTAAAACCGATGCCCCCATGATGGAATGCAAAAAAGCTTTGACTGAAGCCGAAGGTGACATGGTCAAAGCTGAAGAGTTGTTGCGTGTCAAATTGGGTACAAAAGCTGGCAAAGCCGCTTCCCGCATTACCGCAGAAGGCGTCATCGTTGCTTTCACAGAAGGCAACACCGGCGCCATGCTCGAAGTCAACTGCGAAACAGACTTCGTGACCAAAAACGACAGTTTTTTGGCCTTGGCCAACGCAGCTGCCAAGTTGGCTGCTTTGCACAACCCTGCTGACGTGGCGGCTTTGGGTGAACTGCCATATAGCCAAGATGGCTTCGGGCCTACATTGGAAGAAGTTCGCAAAGGCCTCATTGGAAAAATTGGCGAGAACATGAGCTTTCGCCGCTTCAAGCGCGTGGCCGGTGGTGCTCAAATCGCTACGTATTTGCACGGCACCCGCATTGGTGTTCTGGTTGAGTACGAAGGCAAAGACACAGCAGCCAAAGACGTTGCCATGCACGTGGCTGCCATGAAGCCCGTGGCCTTGACCAGCAACGACGTACCTGCCGACCTGATTGAAAAAGAGCGTTCAGTGGCCACAGCCAAAGCGGCCGAGTCTGGCAAGCCTGCCGACATCGCTGCCAAGATGATTGAAGGTTCAGTTCAAAAGTACCTCAAAGAAGTGTCTTTGAACAACCAAACTTTCGTGAAAAACGACAAGCAAACCGTTGAGCAAATGCTCAAGGCCGAAGGCACCCAAGTCAAAGCATTCACTTTGTACGTGGTGGGCGAGGGCATTGAGAAGAAAGTTGACGACTTTGCTGCAGAAGTGGCAGCACAAGTTGCTGCTGCACAAAACGCCGGCTAATTTGCCGCTATCAGGGATAAAACCCGGGTAAACAGGGTCGCCCAAAAGGGCGATTCAACGCTAAACTTGAATCTGTCTTTATGAGGAGCCCGTCATGACCATCGCCAAACCAGCCCACAAGCGTATTTTGCTCAAGCTGTCCGGTGAGGCATTGATGGGAGACGATCAATTCGGTATCAATCGTGCCACCATCGTCCGCATGGTGGAAGAAATTGCCGAAGTCACCCGGCTTGGCGTTCAAGTGGCCGTGGTCATTGGTGGCGGCAACATCTTCAGAGGTGTCGCTGGTGGTGCAGTGGGCATGGACCGCGCCACGGCTGACTACATGGGCATGTTGGCCACTGTCATGAACTCTTTGGCGCTGGCCGATTCCATGGACAAAGCGGGGCTCACAGCACGAGTCATGTCGGCCATCGCCATTGAGCAAGTGGTTGAGCCCTATGTTCGCCCTAAAGCACTTCAGTACCTCGAAGAAGGTAAGGTGGTCATCTTTGCAGCCGGTACCGGCAACCCTTTCTTTACCACTGACACGGCTGCTGCATTGCGCGGTGCCGAGATTGGTGCCGAATTGGTTCTTAAAGCCACCAAGGTCGATGGCGTTTACTCAGCCGATCCCAAAAAAGATCCTAACGCAACCCGTTACAACAAGATCTCATTTGACGAAGCCATTTCTAAAAATTTGGGCATCATGGACGCCACTGCCTTTGCCCTTTGTCGTGACCAAAAACTGCCCGTCAAGGTGTTCTCTATTTTCAAGCATGGCGCATTCAAACGAGTGGTCATGGGTGAAGACGAGGGCACGTTGGTCTACGTCTAATTCTTGAACCCGCCACTGAATCTGAATCATTTGGCCCCGGAGAATCTCATGAGCTTAGAAGACATCAAGAAAACAACCCAAACCAAGATGGATCAGTCCATTGCGGCTTTCAAAAATAACCTCACCAAAATTCGCACAGGCCGGGCCAACCCAGCCATTTTGGACACCATCCAAGTAGACTATTACGGCTCTACTGTCCCTTTGTCGCAAGTGGCCAATGTGTCTCTCATCGACTCGCGCACCATCAGTGTTCAGCCATGGGAAAAAAGCATGGCTGCCAAAATTGAAAAAGCCATTCGTGAAAGCGATTTAGGTTTGAACCCCGCATCCATGGGTGACCTCATTCGCGTGCCCATGCCACCCATGAGCGAAGAGCGTCGAAAAGAAATGACCAAGCTCGTGCGCACCGAGGGCGAAAATGCCAAAATTGCAGTTCGCAATTTGCGTCGCGATGCCAATGAATCAGTCAAAAAGTTGGTCAAAGACAAATTGGCCTCTGAAGATGAGCAAAAACGCTCAGAGGCTGAAGTACAAAAAGTAACCGACAAACACATTGCCGAAATTGACCAGTTGGTGGCCGGCAAAGAACAAGAGATCATGGCTGTTTAATGATCGATGCGCTTGTCTTTATGCATCGCATTTCAACCTCTCACTCTGAACCTGGTTGATCCGATGCTCAAGCAACGCATCATCACGGCATTGGCGTTGTTGGCCATTTTATTGCCAGCTCTTTTTGCGGCAGATCCTCTGGCTTTTCTCCTCCTGTCTATGCTTCTCATCGCGGCTGGTGCATGGGAGTGGGCTCGCATGAACGGTTTGGCTGGCGTACCTTCTGTTTTATCAGGCTTGCTGTGCGGCTGCATGTGCGTCTTTGCGTGGTGGGCGGGCTGGACAACTCACACCGAAACATGGCTTTGGTGGTTGGCTGGTTCTGCTTGGGTGGGTTTGACGTCTTGGATGCTGCTGCGAGGCGTTCAGGGCTGGGCTGCATGGCATGCCCATTTGCGTTGGTCCTTGGGTTTGTTGTTGTTGTGGTTAGCTTGGTTGGCTATGGCGCAAGCGCGAACTGCCAGCGTGCAATTGTTACTCTCTATTTTGTGCGTGGTCTGGGCAGCCGATGTCTTTGCCTATTTCTTTGGCAGAGCTTTGGGAGGCAAAATCATTCATCAAAAATTGGCCCCTACTGTCAGCCCAGGAAAAAGCTGGGAGGGTGCGATTGGCGGTTTGTTCGGTGTGTTTGTAATTGCCTTTGGGTGGATGCACCTTGAGCAAACCTACCAATGGCCGGGCACCAGTTTGTTCTCAGCCATGATGGCACATGGGTATTTTCTATGGGTCTTGAGTTTGATTTTCTTAACTTCCATGAGCGTGGTGGGTGACTTGGTTGAATCTTTGGTGAAACGAAGTGCGGGTGTCAAAGACAGCTCCAACTTATTACCCGGTCATGGCGGTGTGCTTGATCGTTTGGATGCCTTGCTGCCAGCCTTGCCAATTGCCATGATGTTGCTGAATTGGCCTAAACTTTAAACAGCTTGTTTGCCTTATGAAACAAAACATTACCATTCTGGGTTCTACGGGTTCCATTGGTACCAACACTTTGGACGTCCTGTCCAAACACCTAGGCCGCTTTCAGGTTTTTGCTTTAACTGCCTCAAAGCAAGTCGACTTGATCTTGGCGCAATGCGCACAGTTCAAACCCAAGTTTGCAGTGATGGCTAAGGAAGATGCAGGCAAATTACTGGCAGAACGCATCAAAGCAGAAGGCTTGCCCGTTGAGGTGCTTTGGGGACCAGAAGCACTTGACTGGGTATGCGCCCACGAAGAGGTTCACGCCGTGATGGCTGCCATTGTGGGCGCCGCGGGTTTGTCGCCTTGCTTGGCGGCGGCCGAAGCCGGAAAGCGTTTGCTTTTAGCCAACAAAGAAGCCTTGGTCGTTGGCGGTGAAGTTTTTTTAAGCGCCGTCAAGAAAGGCGGTGCTGTGCTCTTGCCCATCGACAGTGAGCACTCTGCTGTGTTTCAGTCCTTGCCTGAAAATCCTGCTACGTGGGCTGACCGCATAGACCAAATTATTTTGACCGCATCTGGTGGCCCATTCAGAACTCGCGAAGTGGCCAGCTTGAAAAACGTGACGCCCGAAGAAGCTTGTGCACACCCCAATTGGGTCATGGGCCGAAAAATCTCAGTCGACTCTGCCACCATGATGAACAAGGCCTTGGAAGTCATTGAGGCGCGCTATTTGTTTGGCGTATCGCCCCAGCAAATTTCCGTGGTCATTCATCCGCAAAGCGTCATTCACTCCATGGTGAAGTACAAAGACACCTCTATCGTGGCGCAGTTGGGCACACCAGATATGCGAGTGCCAATTGCATATGGTTTAAGCTGGCCCGAGCGAATCACCTCTGGCGCTCAAACTCTAGATTTTCACAATCTGAAGGCGCTGACCTTTGAAGCCATTGACGGCCATGGCCACGCCGAGAGATTTCCTGGATTGAAGTTGGCTTGGCAATCCTTGAGTGCACCATCCGGTACGTGTGCGGTGCTGAATGCAGCCAATGAAATAGCGGTAGAAGCCTTCTTGAACAAGCAAATTAGATTTGATCAAATTCACCAAGTGAATACTGAAACTTTGGCCAAGGTGTTGCCACAATCTCCTCAAAGTTTGTCCGACTTGCTGGCGCTTGACGCGCAAAGTCGAGCAATGGCTACCCAAGTGGCTCGTGCTTGTCATGCGTGACTTTTTGCTGTGCTAACACTTATTGCTTTTTTATTTGCACTCACCCTCTTGATTGCGGTGCATGAATATGGCCACTACCGAATGGCAGTTGCGTGCAAGGTGCCAGTTTTGGTTTTTTCAATTGGATTTGGAAAAGCCATTTATCGATGGCGCGCCAAGAACCCAAGAGAAGGTCAAAACACCGAGTTTGTCATCAGTGCATTGCCCTTGGGTGGGTATGTACAGATGCTAGACAGCCGAGAAACTGAAGTGGCCATTGCGCAACTTCCGCTGGCTTTTGATCAACGCAGCTTGAAAGTCCGTGCCGCTATAGTGGCCGCTGGCCCGCTTGCCAATTTGCTTTTGGCTGTCGTGCTCTTCAGTGCTGTGGCATGGTGGGGTCATCCCAAAGTCTTGCCCATCATAGGCCGTGTGGAGGCGGGTGCTGCGGCCGACCTCGCAGGCTTGCAAACAGGTGATCGCGTTTTGAAGGTGGGTTCTCAAGAGGTCAGGGATGCACAACACTTAAGGGCCTTGATTCGCGGCGAAGTGGACCCTGAAGACACTCCGGAGGAATCAGAAAAGGCGGCAGTTTGGGAAATTGACCGGCAAGGGCAGCGCCTTTCACTGGCTGTCAAACCCTTGCTTTCTTCATTGCCTGGTCAGCCAGGTTCAAGTGCCGTAAGGCGAATTGGGGCGGTGGTGGGGATGCCCTCAGACTCAGAATGGGTGAGTGCAGGGTTTTGGGAGGGCTGGGCCAAAGGCTATGGCCAAGTCCAACAAATAACGCTGCTAACCGGCCAACTCATTGGACAAATGCTGACGGGTGAGGCTTCTTCCAAGCACTTGAGCGGGCCGTTAACCATCGCTGAACAGGCGGGCCAGTCTGCCCAAAGGGGATTGCCGTCCTATTTGACTTTCTTAGGTTTGATCAGCGTCAGTCTGGGACTTCTGAATCTCCTACCCTTGCCCATGTTGGATGGGGGTCACCTGATGTATTATCTTTGGGAGTCACTGAGCGGCAAACCGGTTTCCGTTGCTTGGCAGCGGGGTTTGCAAAAAGTCGGTTTGGCCCTGTTGGTTTTCATCATGGGCTTGGCTTTTTTCAATGATTTAACGCGATTCTTTACATAATTCAAACGCATGAACTTTTTTTCTAATCGATTTCGCTTGCAACACTTGTGCGTGTTGTTCGCAGTAGCCGTCAGCAGCATTTCGGCTTTGGCCGTTGAGCCTTTCAAATTGAAAGATATTCGCATTGAGGGTCTGCAGCGCGTTGAGTCAGGTACCGTATTTGCCTCCCTGCCTTTTCGCGTGGGCGATCTTTACAACGATGAATCGGGCTCAGCCGCTATTCGTGCCCTGTTTGCATTGGGTTTGTTCAAGGACGTCAGGCTTGACGCGCAAGGCGATGTGTTGGTTGTCATCGTCGAAGAGCGCCCCTCTATCTCTGAAGTGGAGTGGGTGGGTTTGAAAGAGT
>CANNNB010000029.1 GCA_947505995.1 Comamonadaceae bacterium | reverse complement strand
GAAGTGAGCATGCAAATTCAAACCATTTTGAACTCAGACATTGTGATGCAACTCGATGAGTGCACGCCTTATGAAACCAAAGGCCACCTCACCACTGAAGCAGAAGCACGCAAGTCGATGGAGATGAGTTTGCGTTGGGCCACACGCAGTCAAGATGAATTTGCTCGGCTTGAAAATCCGAATGCTTTGTTTGGCATTGTGCAAGGCGGTATGTTTGAAAACTTGCGTCAAGAATCGCTTGATCATTTGGTTGATCTGAATTTTCCAGGCTATGCCATAGGTGGTGTGAGCGTAGGAGAACCCAAAGAACAAATGTTGCAAATCATGGCGCATACGCCGCACCGTTTGCCTGCACACAAGCCGCGCTATCTGATGGGTGTGGGCACGCCCGAAGATTTGGTCGAAGGCGTGGCGCAGGGCGTTGACATGTTTGACTGCGTCATGCCCACGCGCAACGCACGCAATGGCACGGTGTTCACACGGTTTGGCGATTTGAAACTGCGCAATGCAAGGCACAAGTCTGACCCACAACCTTTAGACACCTCATGCACATGCCATGCTTGTGCGGGCACTTCAGGTGTATCGTGGGACGATGGCAGCAGAGAAGGTTTTAGCCGCGCATACTTGCATCACCTCGATCGCTGTGGTGAGATGTTGGGGCCCATGCTGACCACCATTCACAACTTGCACTACTACTTAAACCTGATGCAAGAAGTGCGCACAGCATTGGAAGCTGAAAGCTTCGCAAGCTTTCAAACTCAGTTCAAACAGGCGCGTGCTCGCGGCGTTTGAACACATTCGCTGTTTAAGTTGCTTCTGCAGGTGTGGTGAACACCGTCAGTACACCGGTGTAACCATACAAGTGGTGATGGGCAATTTCGCCGCTGGCGAAAAATCCAACCAAGGGCACATCGCCTAGTGCGTGGCGAATCCATTGAAGCTCTGCACTGGGTCCGCCGAAGTGTGGACCACCGCGGCCAGAACAACTGACATACACCGCACCGGCAATACGCCGCGCAGGATGAGGCGCTGCATCTGCTTCACAGGCCGCCAGCGTATTCGCCATTTCCAAGCTCAAAGTTTCGGGCTCTAACTCTTCCCTTATTTCTGAGCAAATGCGCCGAAGATCAGACTTGGCAGCCTGCAAGCTCATTTGACAAAAAGTCAATTTCTGGCCCGCTTGCACATGGTCTGCAATGGCAACGCCTTGGCGGGCGGGATCGAGTCCAACGATGTGTCGCACTCTGACATCTGCACCTAAACTGCCTGTTCTGCCAACCCCTTGCTGACCCGCAGACGTGAGGCCTACCAATGTACTTCGCACCGCTTTCAATGCGGTTTGTGGTTCTGACAAAGACACCTTCAAATCGGCCATCAACACATCCAATGCCGGCAAGCCATCGAGTTTGTAAACCACATGCCCTTCGGCCTCAGTGATCTCACGCTCTTTGCTGATCGGTGCACAGCCTTGCGTCACACGCGACAATATTTGCACTTCCGGAGACCAAGCCACGCCGCTTAAACCTCCGGTTAAAACACCCTGCTTGGGATTGGCAGAATTTTGCCAAGCAAACTGCACGGCCTGATTTCGACTGGCCGTTAATCCGCCAAACAAATAACCCGATAGCGTGCGGTCCGCCATTTCGGCAATCAACTCGGCCAAGTCTGGTGTTTGCGGATCTGCATGAACCAAGGCGCTGTGGGCCTTGAAGGTAGGCGGCAAGGGTTGCGCACCTGAAAACACGCGGTATTGGTCAGCTGGTAAATCGCACAACATCAAGGCGATGCCCGGTTCATCAAAATACTCTGCGTTGTTGGCCGCCACACCCACACCTACTGTGCCCGCCCAATCTTGAACCATGGGCAGCTCTTGCCTTAAATGCGCCAAGATGGATTCTGCTTCGTTGGCGTAATCGTCGGTGATGTACAACAGCCCTAAACGCGGGTGGGTCGCATGACCTGGCAATGTCATTTGTGCGCGCAATTGGGCGATGACCAAACCGGCGGCCAATTGCCACTGCGGGTGCGTGGCGTGTCCGAAGGGAAATAAATTCATGGGGCCGGTTTTTTGGCGCGCGATGGGCGCGCTGCATTTGATCTAGCTGTACTTGATCGAGTTGTACTTGATCGAGCTTTACTTGATCTGCTTGTTCCTGAGCTAGGCTTTGGGGCCTTGCCAGTTGCAGTCCTTTTCTTGCTGTCCTTGGGTCCATCTTTCATGGCCTTGGCGGCCACATCCTTTACCGCTGCGGCCGCAATGTTTTGAAATTGTTGTGTGAGGGATCCCCACCATTGCATGGGGTCTACTGCGGATCCTTGCCCAGCCCCCCCTTGAGCGGCACCTCCAGCGTTTGCTTTGGCCTGGTCGCTGCTTGAGCCAGCGTCGCTATGGGTATCGGCAGGCTTGGCAGTGCCCTGTGTCTGGGGGTCTGGCATTTTGGCGGTGAAAGCCTTTGCCATCTCAGCCATGTTCACGTTCATTCCTTGCAAGGTCGACAAGGTCATTTTTTGCACCTCTAAAGCTTGGATCGTGGCCTTGAGCGCATTGGTGTTTTGCTCCAACCAAAACTGAACTGTTTTCAGCTCTTGGATGCGCTTGTCGAGTTCTTCCACGTTCAAGGTAGGCGCAACCCAACTGGCCATGTTGGGCATGCCTTGGGGTGAGCCTTTGGCGCCTGGGTTAGCGGCCTGCCCTAAGTTTTGCAAGAAATCAAAGCCAGGTACGAATTTTCCAAATCCGAAAGCTGAGGGATCGCTCATGAGGGCTCCTTGAGGTGTGAATCAGTCACAAGCTTAACGCATACAGATGCTACGTTGCGGCTTTGCGTCAACTTCGCGACGTAGACTGGCTGGGTCAAAGGCTATGCTCATGGCTTTTCTAAATTGGGAGACACAACATGCTGACACTTTGCGGCTTTGGCGCCAGCAACTATCACAACAAAGTTAAATTGGCGCTGCTGGAAAAAGGCGTTAGCTTTGAAGAGGAATTGGTATGGGTGGGAGAAACCGATCCCACGGCCAGCCCGCTTGGCAAAGTGCCCTATTTGAAAACAGACAAAGGAACGGTCTGCGAGTCAGCGGCCATGGTCGAGTACATCGAGCAGCACTACCCCCAACATCCGCTCATTCCCAAGGACGCCTTCGAAGCCGCCAAAGTGCGCGAGTTGATGATCTTTTTGGATTTGCATTTGGAATTGGTTGCGCGCAACTTGTATGCTGAGGCGTTCTTTGGCGGCAAGGTGAGCGATGCTGTAAAAGAAAAAATTGGCATACAACTTGAGAAAAATGTGGCCGCATTTGCAAAACTTGTGCAGTTCAAACCCTTCATTGGTGGCACAGAATTCAGCCTTGCAGATTGCAGCGCTGCAGTTCATTTGCCATTGATCACGGCCGTAAGCAAGACCATCTATGGCAAAGATTTTTTAGCCGACTTGCCTGTCAAGGATTACATGAAGATGTGGTCTGAGCGTCCCAGCATGCAACGCGTGCAAGCTGATCGCAAAGCCAACAACGAACTCTTTATGGCGCGCATGAAAAGCAAGGCTTAAAACTGAGGCGGGCGGCGCGCTTTTAAGCTGGCCAAGCCCTCTTGCACATCAGGCCCTGAAAAGCCCATGAACTCGAGCGCCAAGGAAGCATCAAAACTGGGGCCAGCTTGGCGCAACCAATTGTTCAACGCATACTTGGTCCATCGAATGGCGGTTTGACTGCCATTGGCCAAACGATCGGCTACCTCATAAGCTTTGCTTAGCAGTTGATCTTCTTCAACGGCCAATGACACCAAGCCAATTCGCTCGGCTTCTTCGCCACTCACCGGCTCGCACAGAAGCAAGTAGTACTTGGCTTTGGCCATGCCACAAAGCAAAGGCCAAATGATGGCCGCATGGTCACCCGCCGCAACCCCTAAGCGGGTATGGCCATCCACAATTTTGGCTGTCTTGCTGGCAATTGAAATATCGGCCAACAAACCGGCCACCAAGCCAGCACCCACTGCAGGCCCGTGCATGGCACTCACAATGGGCTTGTCGCAATTGATCACGTTATAGACCAGGTCGCGGGCTTCTTTCCACACTCGGCTGCGAATCTCGAAATCACGCGCCATGTCTTCCACCAGCGCCAAATCGCCACCGCCAGAAAAGCCCAGGCCCTCACCACGCAGCACCGCAACGCGCACGCTGTCATCGCGCGAAACATCGCGCCAAATTTCAGCCAACTCCCAATGGCCTTCATGACCTGCTGTTGGCAGTTTGCCGTTGCCACCGGGCCCACCGGCTTTCATCTGAATGTCTAGCACCGTTTGGTTGGCCCCACGGCGCGTGATTCGAAGTGTTTGATAGCGGCTGTAATCAATGGCAAGGCTCATGAAAGTCTCCTGAAAAAGCAAGCGGCCCCCATGGCGCATTGCATTGAAAGTCTCACTTATGCATCAAGGGGCACAATTTTTTGGTCAATGGCGCCAAACACACTGTGGCCGTCTTTGCCCTTCATTTCAATCCGAATGGTGTCGCCGAACTTCATAAACTCGGTGCTGGGCTTGCCATCCAAAATAGTCTCGATAGCACGCTTTTCTGCAATGCAACTGTAGCCTTTGGGCCATTCAGGCTTGCCATTGACGTCGACGCTTTTGTTGCTGACTGTGCCGCTGCCCACAATGGAGCCTGCACGAACGTTGCGCGTTTTAGCCATGTGCGCAATCAGTTGACCAAAGTGAAAAGTCATTTCAGGGCCGGCTTCGCACATGCCTACTTTGCGGCCATTCCATGTTGACTGCAAGGTCAGGTGCAAGCGGCCCTGATCCCACGCATCACCCAGCTCATCCAATGTAACAGCCACAGGGCTGAAAGCGGTTGCTGGTTTGCTTTGGAAAAATCCAAAGCCCTTGGTCAGTTCGTTGGGGATTAAATTGCGCAAACTCACATCGTTGGCGATCATCACCAAACGAATGCCATCAATGGCATTTTCTGGCGAAACACCCATGGGCACATCGCCTGTCATCACGGCAATTTCAGCTTCGAAGTCGATGCCAAAGGCTTCGTCACGGCAAACGACTGCATCACAAGGACCCATGAAATCATCACTGCCGCCCTGGTACATGAGCGGATCGGTGTAAAAACTTTCGGGCACCTGAGCGCTGCGAGCGGCGCGCACCAGTTCCACATGGTTCAAATAGGCCGAGCCATCGGCCCATTGGTAAGCTCTGGGCAGTGGGGCCATGCATTGCTGGGGATCAAAGGGAAAGGCATGACGCGCCTTGGTGCTGTTCAAGCTTTGATACAAGTCCTCCAATTGGGGGGCTAAAAAGTTCCAGTCGTCTAAAACTTGTTGCATGCGATGAGCAATGCCCGTCGCATAATGCGCTGTGCTTAAGTCACGCGAGACCACGACCAATTGGCCGTCTCGCGATCCGTCTTTGTAAGTCGCTAATTTCATGGTGAGGCCTCAAAATAGAATCTCAGTGTCTGTCAAAATTCAAGCCGAATGCAATCGATTCAAAACATCGTTCAGTTTAACCACTCTCGCACAAGCTCCTATTTGGCGACTGCCATTTCGAGCCCTGATTATTTTTAACGCACCCCGCCCTGATGACGTCACCTTGACATGCACGCCCCAGCCTCTATGAACCCTGCCAACAGCCTTCCTGAGCGACGGGCCTTAATGGCTTTGGGCGCATTGGTTTTAGGCGCGCACCTTTGGCTGCTGATGTCACCCGGGGCCGGCATCTGGCGACTTCAACCAGAATCCCAAAAATTAGGGCCTTTGCAAACGCGGGTCTTGAGTTCTGGCGTTTCACAGACACCACCGCAAAGCCCCATTCCCGAAAAACCAAAACCCTCTGCCCCTGCAAAACCAAGGGCCCCCGCAAGCGCCACGCCCTCTAACGCTGGGATGAGTGCCGTGGCCACTGCGGTCCTGCCAGCACCTGAAGAAAGTCAAGCTTTGCCAAGTTCTGAACAGGCCGCACAGACCACCTCAGACTCAGGCTCTCAAACCCCGCTAACCCCGCCAACCGAAGCAGTGACTTTGCCCGCAGAGACGCTAACCGCCGAGCCCTTGTCCGTGCCTGCGCCGTCAAATGCGCTATCGGCCAAGGTGGGCGACTTTCCGCCCAACATTCAGATCAACTACAAACTCACAGGCCAAGAGCGCGGCTTGACCTACCATGCATCGGGTTCACTCAGGTGGCAAACCCAATCTACGCCCAACACCCCCAAGGCCTATGAGGCCGAACTCCGGGTTAAAGCGTTTTTGGTGGGCAGTCGTGTTTGGCGAAGTGTTGGCACGATGACCGAAAACGGCTTGGCACCATTGCGTTACTCGGACAGTTGGCGGGGCGAACGGGCTGCTCATTTCGAAGTAGATCAAAAAAAGATCAGCTTCAGCAGCAACTCGCCCAGCGTTGCCATGCAATCAGGGGCGCAAGATCAAGTGAGTCTGTTCATTCAAATGGCGGCCGCTGTCTCTGCCAAAAACTTCAAACTCGGCTCAGATCTCAATGTGCAAACCGCCACCGCGCGCGATGCGGTCAATTGGGCCCTCACATTCAAGTCTGAAGATTTGATTGAGGTGGATGGCAAACAGCAGGTAACTCAGCGTTGGGTGTGCTTGCCACGAGGCAAGTTTGACAGTCAAATTGAAATGTGGCTTTCACAATCGCATAGCGGCTTGCCAGTGCGAATCAAAATCAGTCAAGCCAATGGCAGCTTCATCGACATGGAAATGCGCAACGTCGAAACTTTACCGGCTCTGCCCTCTTGAAATAATTTACATCAAGCCTATCTAAAGTAGACAGACTTCAGTCAGAATGTCACTATGAACTTGTTGTACGAATCTGAATCTTTTGCCGTCATGCATGTGTTGGCCAACGACACCGGTGAGGCGCCATCCATCTCAAAACCCCCCATGCTAGAGCGGCACGGATTTGAAATCGTTGACAAACGATCGGGCAAAGAGGTCTACCTCGATGGCTCCTGGGCAGAAATGTTCCAAATGCACATTCAGGCTTGGCAACAAAATACCCCTACCCAAGAAGAAGTTGAAGACACTTTAGAGCGTTATACAGGCCTTGCACAACAACCCGTTGTGGTTCACTAATTTGACTGTGCCCATTTGCTCAATCGGGCAACTCTACCCTGCGGTACATGGGCCCCACAATCAGCAGCACCGCCATTAAGCGGCACACCTGAAACGCCGTCACCACAGGCGCACCCAACTCCAAAACTTTGGCTGTAATGGCCATTTCTGCAATGCCGCCTGGCGAGGTGCCCAAAATGAGGGTGGCAGGGTGAAGCCCTGTGCCCAAAGCCAAAGCCCAGCCAAAGGCAATCGAGATCACAAGCATACCGAGTGTTCCTACGGCAACAGACAGCAACCATTTTGGCGCGGTATGAATGAAATCACGTTGAAAGCGAACACCCAAACTGATGCCAATAAAGAGTTGCGCCATGTTGGTCATTTCTGACGGAATGGTCGTCCATTGAATGCCGGCCAAGGTGACGCCCATAGAGACCACGAGCGGCCCCATGAACCAAGGGTTGTTGCGTTTGACAAATGCCATGAGCAAGGCCCCAGCACTTGTGGCCATGGCCAAATACAAGATACCTGGCCACAACCATATTCGGGGCCCGGGCAACAGGTTGCTGTTCACGTGCAAGCCCCAATGCGATTGGAACCACTGCATGCCAAAGGGCAAGCACACCACCACAATGACCAGGCGCAAACTGTGCGAGGCGGCCACCAAATCGGTTTTGGCATGGTAGCGCTCAGCCATCAAGGTCATTTCCGATGCACCGCCAATGGCCCCCGCAAAGTAAGAAGTGGCCCGCATTTGCTTGGCAGAGAGTTCGGGCATGTTGGTCGCATTGCGCCAATGCAGCCACAAGCCAAAGCCAAAGCCCATGGCCAATGCCCATGCAATGCCTAGCAAAATGGCCCACCACAAACTCAGCACCAACTGACCCACCTCGGCGGTGAAGTACAAGCCCAAAGCGGAACCAATGACCCATTGCCCAGCATTGCGAAGGTAACCAGAACTTCTGGTGGGCACACCTCTTACCGACAAGCAAGCCGTGGCCAATAAGGGGCCCAGCATCCAGGGAATGGGCGTTCGCAACCATTGAAACAGCAATGCCGCGGCCAACGCCACAATCAGGGTCAGTGCAATTTGAGAAAAGTAAGCCAGCGAACGCACAAATCAACTCATCGTTTTAGTCGGCTCTCGCAAAGCAGTGAAAGGCCTGACTGGCCATCAAGCATGTTTTCGAATGCTATCGGCCAACACATTGACCATTTTGTCGATGTGTTCTTTTTCGACAATGTAGGGCGGGCAAAGGACAAGGTTTTCGCCGGCAGCGCGTACCAAAACGCCTTTGTTATAGCAGTCAAGGAAAATGTCGTAGGCGCGCTTGCCAGGTGCGCCTGCAATGGAGGACAACTCGACAGCGCCCGCCAAGCCAAGGCTTCGGATGCCAATGACATTGGGCAGTCCTTTGAAGGCGCTGTGCATGGCATCGCCCAAAACAGGGCCCATTTGACCGGCACGGGCAAAGAGGTTTTCTTCTTTGAGCAGTTTCAAAGTGGCAATGGCCGCAGCGCACGACACAGGGTGGCCTGAGTAGGTATAGCCATGGAAAAACTCAACGGCGTAATCGGGGGCGCCAGAGTTCATCATGGCTTCGTAGATGAAATCACGGCAGACCACGCCGCCCAAAGGAATGACGCCATTGGTCACGCATTTGGCAAAGTTGAGCATGTCTGGCACCACACCGTAATAGTCGGCACCGAAGTTGGTACCCAAGCGACCAAAGCCTGTGATGACTTCATCAAAAATAAGCAAAATACCGTGCTTGTCGCAAATTTCGCGCAAACGTTTCAAGTAGCCCTTGGGCGGCAAATACCAACCCGCAGAACCCGCAACCGGCTCGACAATGATGGCCGCCACATTGCTGGGGTCATGCAAAACCAAGATACGGGTTTCGAGTTCCAACAGCGGATCTTCTTGCCAGACAGGTTCTTCGTTGTGAATGTAGGCATGGTTCACAGGGTCGTGAATGAAGCGCATGTGATCTACACGGGGCAGCAACTGGGCACCATAGACTTTGCGGTTGGAGGGCAAACCGCCCACGCTCATGCCGCCAAAGTTAACGCCGTGATAGCCCTTCTCGCGTCCAATGAACACATTGCGATGGCCTTCGCCGCGGGCCCGGTGGTAGGCCAAAGCAACTTTCAAGGAGGTATCGGCAGCTTCAGAGCCAGAGTTGCAAAACAGCACCTTGTTCAAGTCGCCAGGGCACAACTCTGCAATCATTTGAGCAGCTTGAAACGCTTGGTCGTTGCTGATTTGAAAGGCTGTGGCGTAGTCGAGTGTGTCGAGTTGTTTTTTGATGGCTTCGGCAATGGGTCTGCGGTTGTGGCCGGCACCCACACACCACAAGCTAGAAATACCATCAATCACTTGACGGCCATCATGGGTGGTGAAGTGCATGCCTTCAGCTGCCACAAAAATGCGCGGTTCTTGCTTGAAATGGCGATTGCCTGTGAAGGGCAGCCACTGGTGCTCCATGTTGAAGGCGGCCGCAGCGATGCTGGCTGGCTTCATATGGGAGACGGGGGATTCTAAAGATGCCATGAATGTGCCTTTTAGCTTCTAGCAAGCATTAATTTCAAGCCCTCAGTGTAATTTGCACCAAGTTGGATCGCAATCCTTATTTCAGCAGCGCTGACAGAAAGTCACGACTGTTATGACCTCTGATTGAGCATTGTTTGGGCCTCGATCAAGAACATTACCGCCTTCCCTGCGACAATGTTGTCCATGATTCAAACTTTCATTCTCACGCTATTTTGCCCCGACAAGTCAGGCATCGTGCACGCCGTTTCAGGTTTTTTACTAGAACGCGGCGGCAACATTGAAGAGGCAGCTCAATACAACGATCCCGCAACCGGCTTGTTTTTCATGCGTGTGCAGTTTGCCTGCAAGCACGTGGATGAAGACGAATTGCGCAGCCAGTTGGCCAGTTTTGCGGTCCCCTTCCAAATGACTTGGAATTTGCACAATGCCACCCAGCCCATGTGCACAGTCATTTTGGTCAGCAAAGAGGGCCACTGCCTGAACGATTTGTTGTTTCGCTGGAAAAGCGGCTTGCTGGCCATCGACATTAGAGCCATTGTGAGCAACCACCGAGAGTTTTACCAATTGGCGGCCAGCTACAACGTGCCGTTTCACCACATTCCCTTAACAGCCGCCAACAAGGCAGAGGCTGAAGCCAAGCAATACGAGATCATTCAATCAGAAGGCGCGGAGTTGGTCATTTTGGCGCGCTACATGCAAATTTTGTCTGACGACTTGTGCCGCAAATTGTCGGGCCGTGCTATCAACATTCACCACTCCTTCTTGCCCAGCTTCAAGGGTGCAAAGCCTTACTACCAGGCGCATGAGCGTGGTGTCAAATTGGTTGGTGCCACAGCCCACTACGTCACGGCTGATTTAGACGAAGGCCCCATCATTGAGCAAGACGTGGCGCGTGTTGACCACGCCAAAACAGTAGAGCACCTCACCACCCAAGGCCGCGACACGGAAAGCCAAGTACTGGCCCGCGCCGTGAAGTGGCACAGTGAACACCGTGTGCTTTTGAATGGGCACAAAACAGTGATCTTTAAATAGTCTCGAAAATAATTTTAAATGCCTCTTTTAATTTGAGAATGTGACATGAACGCTCTGACCAATTTGGATGCGCTGTCTCGCGCCGACCGGCAAGCACAAATCGTTCGCGCTTTGAGCGCTGTGATGCCCGCACACACTTTGCTCTACACACTAGAAGACACCGTGCCTTATGAGTGCGATGGCCTAACGGCTTATCGCGAGCGACCTTTGGTGGTGGCCTTGCCCGAAACAGAAAGCCAAATTCAAGCTGTATTAAAAACTTGCCATGACTTGGCGGTGCCTGTGGTGGCACGCGGTGCCGGCACCGGATTGTCGGGCGGCGCCATGCCGCACAAACTGGGCGTCACCTTGTCAATGGCCAAGTTCAATCAGATTCTCAAAATGGATCCCTTGTCTAGAACAGCAGTGGTTCAATGTGGTGTTCGCAACTTGGCCATTTCAGAGGCCGCTTCGCCACACGGTTTGTATTACGCACCCGATCCATCCAGCCAAATTGCCTGCACCATTGGTGGCAATGTGGCAGAAAATTCAGGGGGCGTTCATTGCCTCAAATATGGTCTCACCTTGCACAATGTTTTGAAAGTGAAAGGCTTCACCATTGAGGGCGATGCCGTCACGTTTGGCAGCGATGCCTTGGACACTTCTGGCTTTGACTTGTTGTCCGTGCTAGTGGGCAGCGAGGGCATGTTGGCCATCACCACAGAAGTGACTGTCAAGTTGGTGCCCAAGCCTCAATTGGCGCGTTGCATCATGGCCAGCTTCGATGACATTCGCAAAGCAGGCGATGCGGTGGCCGCCGTCATTGCAGCCGGCATCATTCCCGCAGGCCTGGAAATGATGGACAAGCCCATGACCGCTGCCGTGGAAGACTTTGTGCACGCGGGATACGACTTGAATGCAGCGGCTATTTTGTTGTGCGAAAGCGATGGCACGCCTGAAGAAGTAGAAGAAGAAATTGGTCGCATGATCGATGTCTTGCGGGGTTGCGGTGCTACCGCCACTTCGGTCAGCAAAGACGAAGCAGAGCGCTTGCGTTTTTGGAGTGGCCGTAAAAATGCATTTCCTGCTTCGGGTCGCATCAGCCCCGACTACATGTGCATGGACTCCACCATTCCGCGCAAGCGATTGGCTGATATTTTGTTGGCCATTGCAGAGATGGAAAAAAAATACCAACTGCGCTGCGCCAATGTGTTTCACGCTGGCGATGGCAATCTGCACCCGCTCATTTTGTTTGATGCGAACGATGCTGATCAGTTGCATCGTTGTGAATTGTTCGGCGCCGATATTTTAGAAACCAGTGTGGCAATGGGCGGCACGATCACGGGTGAGCATGGTGTGGGCATTGAAAAGCTCAACAGCATGTGTGTGCAGTTTTCTACAGAAGAAAATGCGCAGATGTTTGCCTTGAAAAAAGCCTTTGACCCACTGGGTTTGCTCAATCCTGGCAAGGTCATTCCCACACACAACCGATGCGCAGAGTACGGCAAGATGTTGGTGCGTGGCGGAAAAATCTCTCATCCCGATTTGCCGCGTTTTTAATCAGCGTTCATCATCACCAAACAACCTAGGCGCTGAGGATTTTTATTGACGCGCGCCAAAAATGGCAGTGCCTACACGAACGCAAGTACTGCCCTCAGCAATGGCTGCTTCTAAGTCGGCTGTCATACCCATAGACAAGGTGTCCAACTTCAAGCCAGCCGCATTCAAGCTGTCGAACAGTTCTTTGGCTTGACGGTGCACTGCGCGGGCTGCAGTCTCGTTGGCGGTAGGCTCAGGAATGGTCATGAGGCCACGCAATTGCAGGCGCGGTAACTTGGCAACAGCTTGTGCAAGCGCTGGAAGATCTTGTGGGGCCACACCCGATTTGTTTGGGCCCCCATCGACATTCACTTGCAAACAAACCTGCAATGGTGGCAAGTGCGCAGGTCTTTGCATCGACAATCGCTCGGCTGTTTTCAAACGATCAATGCTGTGGACCCACCCAAAATTTTCAGCCACTAACTTTGACTTGTTGCTTTGGATAGGGCCGATGCAGTGCCACTCCAAGTGCAAATCTGTCAAGGCCGCGATTTTATCGACGCCCTCTTGAATGTAATTTTCACCAAACGCCAATTGGCCTGCTGCGTACGCTTCGCGCACAGCTTGCGCGGGCATGGTCTTGGACACTGCTAAAAGTTTCACGGCGTCTACCGCTCGGCCTGCCGCCGCAGAAGCACGCTCAATTTGCTTGCGTACATTCTGTAAATTGTCTGAAACTTGATTGTTCATGGAGACAAGGTTACCAAATCTGCCATCACCATGGAAATTCAATGGCTTGGACAGGCAGGCTGCTGGGGCATTCAGTGCAAGCGAGCTCTTCACAACTTTTTAACAAGTTTCACCCAAAATCTCAATCTGATGGACAATCTCAAGCTTGAACAATTTTCCAACTTCACCACACAGACAACCATGAGCAGCCTGAACGCAAAATCCTACGAATCCGCTCCCTCTCAACATGTGGCCTTCTTGGGCCTTGGCGTCATGGGCTATCCCATGGCAGGCCATTTGGCCCGCGCCGGCCACGCCGTCACGGTTTACAACCGAAGCGCGGCCAAAGCAGCCGCATGGTGCCAAGAGTTTGCCGATTCTCGCCAACCTGCGCATGCGCCAACTCCGAGAGAGGCTGTCAAAGATGCCGACATTGTCTTTTGCTGCGTCGGCAACGATGAAGATTTGCGCGCAGTGGTTTTGGGCGCAGACGGCGCATTTGCTGGCATGAAAAAGGGCGCCATTTTGGTTGACCACACCACGGCCTCCGCCAATGTGGCACGCGAACTCTACGCTGCCGCCAAAGCGCAGGGCTTGAATTTCATTGATGCGCCAGTCTCTGGCGGTCAGGGCGGCGCTCAAAATGGCTTGCTCACCGTCATGTGTGGCGGCGATACCGCCATTTTTGAAGCCACCAAGCCAGCAGCCATGGCGTTCTCTCGTGCCTACACCTTGATGGGTGAGTCTGGTGCAGGTCAACTCACCAAAATGGTCAATCAAGTTTGTATTGCCGGCTTGGTGCAGGGTTTGTCAGAAGCCATTGCCTTTGGCCAAAAAGCAGGCCTCGACATGAATTTGGTGTTGGATGTGATTGGTAAGGGCGCAGCGCAAAGCTGGCAAATGGACAACCGCGGTAAAACCATGGTGGCTGACAAGTTTGATTTTGGTTTTGCAGTCGATTGGATGCGCAAAGACTTGGGGCTGGTCATGGACGAAGCCAAGCGCAATGGCGCGCGCTTGCCTGTGACAGCATTGGTCGATCAGTTTTATGCCGATGTGCAACAAATGGGCGGCAAGCGTTGGGACACCTCCAGCCTAATCAAAAGGCTAAGCTAAGCGATTTAGAATACCCAAGCAAAAAGGGCTCTGAATTGATTCAGAGCCCTTTTTCAATTTGGCGGCTTGCCTTAAAGTTTAGGTTGCGCTTGCGGCGACAAAGGTTGCGCGCTGATGCGCTTCAATTCTTCTTCGGTAATGGTGTCAAAAACCCGCACCACTTTCACCACGCTGCTGACACTGCCACCACGCGCAATTTCTGATGCGCGTTGCGCCTCACGGGCCGTGACGCGGCCCATTAAATAAACAACGCCTCGTTCTGTTAAGACTTTGAATGCATTGGATTGCAAATCTTTGGCATCCACCAACAAAGCTTTAATTTGTGCGGAAGTGATGATGTCTTTGGAGCGCTGGGTGAGTGAACTTGCAGGTTCAATGACCAGGTCATTGACCACGGAGCTGACATTTTCTTGGCTTTTGGCCAGTCTCTCTGCCAGTTCTTTTTCTGCGGCCGAGCTTACTTCACCCGTCAGCAACACCATGCGGTTGTAGCTGGTCACATTCACGTGTGCGGCTTCGCTTAAATTCTGACGCAAGCCCTGCGCTGTTCGTAGCTCAATGCTCTCGTCCTCTAGCTGAATGCCTGCGGTACGGCGATCGATGGCCACCAAGCCACTCATGACAGCGCCACCAAGGACCAAAGGCGCACAGGCCGACAAACTGGCCACCAAGGCACTGGCGGCCAAAGTAGAAAGTATCCAACGGTTGAAATTGAGGTTCACTTGAAAAATCCTTAGAAAGTCTTGAAATATTTTAAGCGGGTTGATTCAGAAAGGGAATGCCCATCTATTGCTCATGCCACGGCGTCTTGGTCGCCCATCAGTTGGGCGTCAACGCCATCGCACAAACAGTGAAGTGCCAATTGCTGTACCTCACGAATTCGAACAGCACGATCATGCGGAATGCAGACATGGACATCTGTTTCACGCAGGGCTTTGGCCACCGAGCCACCCCCCTTGCCTGTCAGGGCAAGGACGGTCATGTCACGTTCGTGTGCGGCATGCAAGGCCCGCATCAAACCCTCTTCTTCACCCGTTGCCGTGAGCAACAACAGCACATCGCCCGCTTGACCCAAAGCTCTCACCTGCCTGGCCAAACTGGCGTAGGCAGGATCGCCCAAGCCCTCGTGTCGCAAGGCAATGGCGGCCAACTCGGGACGCTCGCGCTCAAATCCACCCACAAACAAACTGGCGAAATACTGCGCAAGTGAAGCTGCACTGCCTTCTCCACAGACCAGAACTTTGCCACCGCTGGTGACGCAAGCCATGAGCGCCTGCACCCCAGCATCCAAGGGCTTGGCCAAGGTTTCGGCAGCTTGGTATTGCAGGTCGGCGCTGTCGATGAAGTGTTGTTGAATGCGCAGGTCTAACATGAGCCGAATGATACTCTCAGGCGATTGAAACTTGCCACTTCGCGCTTTAAGAAGCCGCATCAAATGCAGCCTTGACCCAAATCATGCCTTCGGGCTCCCAAGCAATGACGTCAAAACGCGCTGGCGGGAGTTGTCGCCAGCGCATGAGAAAAAACCGCGCTGCAAAAACAATGCGCCGCTGCTTCACTGCGCTCACGCTGCCCAATGCGCCACCAAATTGACCCAAAGAACGCTTTCGAACCTCCACAAACACCACCGTGCTGTCGGATTCTTGCAAAATGAGGTCAATTTCACCACCGCCACGCCCAGGCGTTCGATAATTGCGGTGTAACAAAAGCAAACCTTTTAATTGCAAGAAGCGCAGCGCGGCATCTTCCGCGGCATCGCCACTTTGCTTACTTGTCCGATTGAGG
>CANNNB010000028.1 GCA_947505995.1 Comamonadaceae bacterium | reverse complement strand
CTGACAAACCGATGCCATACGCCGTTCTTGGCGCGCCATCATGAAATTTGAAGAATTGAATTTGGCCCCGGCCATTCTGCAGGCCGTGCAAGAGCAAGGCTACGACACTCCAACGCCCGTGCAGGCTCAAGCGATACCCATCGTCTTGGCAGGTCACGACCTGTTGGCTGGCGCACAAACTGGCACCGGCAAAACAGCCGCATTCATGCTGCCCATCTTGCACAAGCTGAGCTTGACAGAAGCCGGTAGGAACAAATTTGGCGGCAAGGCCATTCGCGCGCTGGTGCTAACGCCCACACGCGAATTGGCAGCCCAGATTGAAGAGTCCGCCAAAGATTACGGCAAATACCTCAGCCTGCAGTCCACCGTTGTGTTTGGTGGCGTTGGCATGAAACCCCAAGTCGATCGCGTCAAACGCGGCGTCGATGTCTTGGTGGCCACGCCAGGCCGCTTGCTCGACTTGCAAGGCCAGGGCCTGCTCGATTTGTCCAGCATTGAAATTTTGGTCTTGGACGAAGCAGACCGTATGCTCGACATGGGCTTCATTCATGATGTGAAAAAAGTCTTGGCCTTGGTGCCAAAAGACAAACAAAGCTTGTTGTTCTCAGCCACCTTCAGCGATGAAATTCGCGATCTTGCCGCGACGCTCTTGAAAAATCCTCAGAGCATTCAAGTGACACCCAGCAACACAACCGTGCAGCGCATCTCTCAAGTCATTCACCCCGTGGGTCGTGGCAAGAAAAAAGAAGTGCTGGTGCACATCATCAACCAGCACAACTGGAGCCAAGTACTGGTTTTCACACGCACCAAGTTTGGTGCGAACAACGTGGCCGACTATCTCACCAAAAACGGAATCAAGTCCATGGCATTGCATGGCAATAAGAGCCAAACCGCTCGCACCCAAGCTTTGGCAGGATTCAAGAGTGGCGACATTCGCGTCTTGGTCGCTACTGACATTGCAGCCCGCGGCATTGACATCGAAGACTTGCCGCATGTGGTGAATTACGAAATCCCCAACGTGTCTGAAGACTACGTGCACCGCATTGGCCGCACGGGACGTGCTGGTGCAAGTGGCGAAGCGGTGAGCTTGGTGTGCTTGGACGAAGAAGGTTTCATGATGGAAATCGAGCGCTTCACCAAACAAGAAATTCCAGTCCAAATTTTGGAAGGCTTTGGGCCTGAGCCGGGCGAGAAGCCTGAGCCAATTGCAATGGGACGTCAAACTTTGTGGGGTGGTGCAGGCCGTCCACCTAGCCGTGATGTGATGCAAGCAGCAGCCAAAGCAGCACGCTCAGACATGATGCAACGTATTCGCGAAACAAAAGGTGCTGCAGGTGAAGGCGGTGGTGGTGGACGTGGAGCTCGCTCTGGTGGTGGTGGTGGTGGTGGTGGACAAACTCGCCCAGAAGGCAGCGCAGGCCGATCACGCAACGGCCCTCCCCCTTCACGCCGTGGCGGACCTGCTCAAGGCCCACGCACTGATCGCCAAGATCGCGGCGAAAGAAATTTTGATGGACCACCATCAGATCGTTTTAATGAGCGAGGTGATCGTCGCAACGATCGTCCCAATGACAGGCCCAACGACCGCAACTTGGACAGAGACCATGACCGTGGCCCACGTGGTGATGAATTGCCACGTCACATCGACCCACTCATGACAAATCAATTTGCACGCCAAGGCGCACCTCGTCGCAACAGCGGTGGCGGTGGCGGTCAACCTGACCCAACTCGCACCAGTATCGACAGTTTGGCTGGCAGTGGCCGCGGCGGCCCTCGCCGTCACGGTGGTGGCGGTGGCGGTGGATTTGGCGGTGGCAATGGTGGTGGTGGTGGTGGCCGTAGAGGCGGTGGCGGTGGCGGTGGCGGTGGCGGTGGCTATGGCGGCGGTAACGGTGGTGGTGGTGGTGGCCGCTCGTTCGGCCGCTAATCAAGCATTCATCAGCAATTAGCACGTCTGTGATCGGCAATGGCCCGATCATCAAACTTCATGTCGGGGCTGCGCAGTTCACGGTGCTTGGTCACCCTGCCCCGCATTCTGGCTCGCCACATTTTAAAAGACTTTGAACTTAATTCGGCACGCATGATTTTGATCACGCCGGGTTCTGTGACGCCCGTTCTTTCATAAATTGTCTCAAAGGTGGTTCGGTCCTCCCATGCCATTTGAATCACAGCAGACACATCCCCAGGGCTGAGGGGCGTGGTGTTTTCAATCGCTTTGGACATGGTGGCAGTTGATTCCTGTGTTGACAATTTATTGACTAGGGAGATTATCCAGCAGGCCAGCAAACTCACGGCGCTTAACGCCACAATAGCCCCATGAAAAGCACTTTCAAAGGCAACAAAAAAAGCCTCCCCAGCAAACCCTGCAACGTATGCGGGCGAGACATGTCATGGCGCAAAGCCTGGGCCAAAAATTGGGAACAGGTTTTGTACTGCTCTGACGCTTGCAGAAAGAAAAAATCAACCGCTGTTCTCGAGAGTCCAAATCATGGCTAAATCCTTACGTCATTTGGTCGTGATTTTGGGTGATCAATTGAATTTAGACGCCAGTGCCCTGACTGACTTTGACCCTGCACAAGACGCCATTTGGATGGCCGAGGTCATGGAAGAGTCAACCCATGTCGCATCCTCTAAACAGCGAAGCACCCTGTTCCTAAGTGCCATGCGCCACTTTGCTAAAACCATCAAAGACCAAGCTTGGCCACTTCATTACAGCCAACTTAACGATGCAGACAATGTTGGCACCTTGGCGGGTGAGCTCGACAAAGTCATCCAACAAACCAAACCGCAACAAATTGTCATGACGGCACCTGGAGAGTGGCGTGTGTTGCAAAGTTTGCGAACCATTGCCAAGAAGAACAGCCTGCCATTGGAAGTCCGCGAAGACGCGCATTTTTTTAGCACGGTGCGCGAGTTTGCTGAGCATGCCAAGGGTCGCAAACAGTTGCGCCAAGAATTTTTCTACCGCGAGTTACGTCAAAAAACTGGCATTCTGATGGATGGCAAAAAGCCCATTGGCGGGCAATGGAACTTTGACGAAGAAAATCGCGGCAGCTTTGGCAAGGCAGGCCCGGGCTTGTTGCCCAAACCCTTGCGATTTGAACCCGACAGCATCACACAAGATGTGATGAACTTGGTCAATGAGAAGCTGGCTGCAAACCCAGGCAATTTGAACAGCTTTGGCTGGCCCGTCACACGCACGCAAGCCCTTGAATCACTTGACAGCTTCATTCAGCACCGACTGCCCTCCTTTGGCTTGTACCAAGATGCGATGTGGGAGGGTGAGGTTTGGCTGTATCACTCGCACATCGCCAGCGCCTTGAATTTGAAACTGCTCAATCCAAAAGAAGTAGTCAGTGCTGCAGAAAAAGCCTACGAACAAGGTCATGCGCCGCTGCCAGCGGTTGAAGGCTTTATTCGTCAAATTTTAGGATGGCGAGAATACGTGCGCGGTATCTACTGGACGCAAATGCCAGAGTATTTAGAGCGCAATGCAATGCAGGCCAAAGCACACCTGCCCGCATTTTACTGGACAGGTGAAACAGAAATGGCTTGCTTGCGCGACGCCATTTCTCAAACGCTGAACCATGGCTATGCCCATCACATTCAGCGCCTGATGGTCACGGGGCTTTATGCGCTGTTGCTGGGCGTGGTGCCCAAAGAAGTTCATGCCTGGTACTTGGGTGTTTATGTCGATGCGGTGGAGTGGGTGGAACTGCCCAACACATTGGGCATGAGCCAGTTTGCAGATGGCGGCGTGATGGCCAGCAAACCCTATGTGGCCAGCGGCAAATACATTGACCGCATGAGCAACCATTGCAAGGGCTGTCGTTTTAATCCAGCTTTGTCCACTGGCGAATCAGCCTGCCCTTTCACCACCCTCTATTGGGATTACCTCAACCGACATGTTGATGTATTGGCCAAAAATCCGCGTATGCTCATGCAGTTGAAAAATCTCAATCGTCTTTCGAATGAAGAAAAAAGCGCCATTGCAGCGCAAGCCAAACTTCTGACCAGCCCTTATATTTAAAAAATGACCTATTTTTACGAACCCCGTCTTGGACACCAACTTCCACATGATCCATTCAATGCCATTGTGGGCCCACGCCCTATCGGCTGGATCTCCTCACAAAGCGCAGATGGCGTCTTGAACTTAGCGCCATACAGCTTCTTCAATGCCTTCAATTACACCCCGCCACTCATCGGCTTCTCAAGCATTGGACGCAAAGATTCACTCAACAACATTGAGGCCACTGGTGAATTTGTATGGAACTTGGTTACACGCCCACAAGTTGAAGCCATGAACCAGACCTGCAAAGCAGTTCCCCCTGAGGTCAATGAATTTGAAATTTCAGGGCTGTCAACAGCGCCATCAAGATTGGTCAAGGTGCCGCGAGTGGCCGAAAGCCCTGTGAGCTTTGAATGTCGGTGCACCCAAATTTTGCAAATGAAAAATCTGCAAGGTGAGTCACTTCAGACCTGGATGGTTTTTGGTGAAGTGATTGGTGTTCACATCGATGAAAAGCTCTTGAATAACGGGGTTTACGACACAGCCAATGCACAACACATTCTTCGCGGCGGAGGGCCTGCCGATTATTTTTCAATTGGGCCAGAACAGTTGTTCAAACTGCATCGGCCTTCAAACTGATTGCCTCTAAAGTTGCCGGATCAATCCTTCAGAAACAAAGTTCTCAAGGGTTGCTCCCCTACCTGACGGCTCCAGTGCCCATGCACTGATGCATCAAAAGTTGACCCTTCAGGCAAGGTGTCTGCAGAGTAGAAATGGTCGCCTGCAGAAAAAATTCGAGATGTACCGTCTTGCAAACCAATTTCCATTTGTCCTGACAAAATGAAGACCCATTGAGGCTTGCCGGTGACGTGAAATTGACTGCGAAATCCAACGGGGCTAAAGCGCAATTGATAGCCTTCCGCTGAAAAGATGTCAGACAATTGGCTCTGCGGTGTGCCCTGGCTGAATGCCAAATTTACTTCCTTGAATTTGGCCTTGCCATCGGTGTCAGTGAACAGCACCACCTTGGTGAAATTTGTCATGGTTGAAGGGTCTCTTTAATTTGAATGAGCTGAGGGCGCTTTGATGAGTTTTGCTGGCCCCGAAAGGCTGGGCAACTTTCTGCGTGAGTTTAAAACATGCTCCATGTCTTGGTGCGCACCTTCAATCAAAACGCGAATGGCCTTTTCAGCCTTGTCTGGATTTTTGGCAATCACTGCGTCCAAAACGGCCTTGTGCAAGGGCAATGCCGCCTTAGGTGCATCCTTGCGAGAGGTTGAAATCTCAAAACTGGTTCGAAGCAAAGCACCCAAGGCCTTGCTCATTTGAACAATCATTCGGTTGTGCGAAGCCACCAACATGCCCGTGTGAAAGTGCATGTCGTGGGTGACGTAGTCACCGCCTTCTTCGATGGCTTTTTTCATACCGGCATAAGCCGAAGACACACCGTCGATGTCGGTTGCAGTGGCGCGCTGTGCTGCCAAGCGCACAGCAGCAGGCTCAACAACTCTGCGCAACTCCTGAAGGTCGCGCAAAAATTCGGCTGTCAGGCCCGCTTTGGCCTGCCACGCAATGACATCGGTGTCAAACCAATTCCATTGCTCTTCGGGCAAGACACGGGTGCCCACCTTGGGGCCCGTAAAGATGAGACCCTTGGCCACCAGTGATTTAACGGCCTCGCGAATCACGGTGCGACTCACACCCAATTGCTCGCACAGAACAGGCTCGGGGGGCAAACTACCGCCTATGGGGTACTGACCACCAACGATGGCCTCGCCTAAAAAGTCAACCGTGTTGCCGTGAACGTTTTTGATCATTCGAAGCCATGGTCATTTTTGTGAGGGATTTTTGAACTCAAAGTGAGGTTCAAGAACGGCATTCAGGCACTGGCGTTAGAACGGGCTGACCTGCCATGTGTGCCTCCAAGTTGGCCAAAGCCAAGGCCGACATGGCCTTGCGTGTTTCAACAGTACCGCTGGCAATGTGAGGGGTCAGTACCACGTTGTCGAGCTTTCTCAGTTCAGCAGGCACATTGGGTTCATCCACATACACGTCCAGGCCTGCACCCGCAATTGTTTTCTTTTGCAAGGCTTCAATCAAGGCTGCTTGATCGACCACAGATCCGCGCGCCACATTGACCAAGAAGCTTTGCGGACCTAGGGCCTTCAATACCTCGGCATTGATGAGATTTTTGGTGGTAGCCCCACCAGGTGTGATGACCACCATGAAATCAACTGCTGATGCCAATGCTGTGACATTGGGCACGTATGCGTAAGTCACATCAGAGCGTTGATGGCGTGTGGTGTAGCTAATGACCATGTCAAAGGCAGCCGCACGTTTGGCGATGGCTTGGCCAATGCGGCCCATGCCCACAATACCTAACTTAGCGCCAGTGAGTTTGCGTGTGAGCTGAAAAGGGCCATCCACCCAATCGGCGTTGCGGGTAAAGCGATCGGCTGCAGGGATTTTGCGCGCCACGGCCAGCAACAAGCCCAAGGCCAAATCGGCCACATCATCGTTCAGCACATCGGGCGTGTGTGTGACCATGATGCCACGCTTTTTAGCTGCCGCTACATCGATACCGTCGTAACCCACACCACACACTGAAATCATTTCGAGTGCAGGAAACATGGCCATGTAACTCGCATCAATTTTGGACTCGCCACCCCCAACCAAGGCACGCACACGACCAAAAACTTGACGATCGCGGATGTGATCACGCTCATGCACCACAAATTTCTCTTGCAAGCCCGTCGTTAAATAAGGCGGAATGCGCGATGTCACAAGAATTTCTGGATGGTGAATGTTCATTTTGAGAATCTCCTGGTCACAAAGAAAACCGCGGCCAAGGCGGCAAATGGATTGAGGGTTTGCACGAGTGCTGATTGATTTAAAAAGAAACTCAAATCACCTATCATCATACGATAATATTGTCAGTATTGACGCAACCCCAAACCTTCATTGAAGAAAATCACCATGACTCAAAGCCCCAAGAAAAAACCCGAAGAATTGCGCAGCCAACAGTGGTTTGGCCGACAAGACCGTGACGGCTTTGCCTACAGAAGTTGGGTCAAAGGCAAAGGTGTGCCGCACGATCAGTTTGATGGCCGTCCTGTGATTGGCATTTGCAACACCTTCAGCGAACTCACACCCTGCAATTCACACTTTCGCACCTTGGCGGAGCAGGTCAAGATTGGCGTGTATGAAGCGGGTGGTTTTCCGCTCGAATTTCCAGTCATGTCTTTGGGTGAGACCTTGCTGCGCCCTACGGCCATGCTGTATCGCAACCTAGCCTCTATGGACGTGGAGGAAAGCATTCGCGGCAACCCCATCGATGGCGTAGTGCTTCTAATGGGCTGCGACAAAACCACACCCTCTCTCCTTATGGGTGCGTCTAGCGTTGACCTGCCCACCATTGGCGTATCGGGCGGCCCGATGTTGAACGGCAAGTGGCGCGGGCAAGAATTAGGTTCTGGCACAGGCCTTTGGAGCATGAGCGAGCAAGTTCGCGCTGGCACCCTCAAACTGCAAGATTTCTTTGAAGCCGAAAGCTGCATGCACCGCAGCCACGGCCACTGCATGACCATGGGCACCGCCAGCACCATGGCCAGCATGGTGGAGGCCTTGGGCATTGGCTTGCCTGGCAATGCAGCCTACCCTGCCGTCGATGGCCGCCGCAACGTGTTGGCACGTGAATCAGGCAGGCGCATTGTGGACATGGTGCACAGAGATGTGAAAATTTCTCAAATACTCACACGCGAAGCCTTTGAAAACGCCATTCGCACTTTGGCAGCCATTGGTGGCTCGACCAATGCCGTGATTCACTTGGTTGCCATTGCTCGCCGCTTAAATATTCAGCTCACCATTGACGACTTTGAAAAACTAGGCAGCGACATGCCCAATATTTTGAATTTGCAGCCCTCTGGCGATCACCTCATGGAAGACTTTTGTTATGCCGGTGGCCTGCCTGCCGTGATGAAAGAGATTCAACAGTTTTTACACAAAGATATCTTGACCGTGAGCGGCAAGAGCGTGGCCGAAAACGTGGCCAGTGCAGAAAACTACGATCCACGTGTGATCAAAACTTTGGCAGCGCCGTTCAAGGAAAAAGCGGGCATTGCCATCTTGCGTGGCAACTTGGCACCACGCGGCGCCGTCATCAAACCCAGTGCTGCCACGCCAGCACTCATGGTGCACACTGGCCGTGCCGTTGTGTTTGAAGACAGCGACGACTTTCACAAACGCATCGACGATGAATCTTTGGACGTTGATGAAAACTGCATTTTGGTGCTCAAAAATTGCGGTCCCAAAGGCTATCCCGGCATGGCCGAAGTGGGCAACATGCCACTACCCCCAAAAGTCTTGCGCAAAGGCATTACAGACATGGTTCGCATCAGCGATGCGCGCATGAGTGGCACTGCCTACGGCACGGTGGTGCTGCACACCACACCTGAGGCAGCCGACGGTGGCCCCTTGGCGGTTGTTCAAAATGGCGACATGATTGAACTGAATGTCCCCGAGCGCAGAATGCAATTACTGATCAGCGATGAAGAGCTCAAAGCTCGTTTGGCCAAGTGGATTCGCCCAGAGCCTCCCTTAAAGTCAGGCTACTGGAAACTGTATGTCGACACCGTGCTTCAAGCTGACGAAGGCTGCGACCTCGACTTCTTGGTGGGCAAGCGCGGTGCATTTGTACCCAAAGACAACCACTGATTTTTTCAATTTAAATTAGAAAGCATTCACCATGAAATTACTCATCACCGGTGGCGCAGGGTTTCTAGGCGCACGCCTGGCTCGCGAAATTCTCAAGAAAGGCGAACTCAGCGGCCAAAAAGTCACTGAGTTGCACATTGCCGATTTGTTCCCCGCGCCAGCCGATTTATTGGCCGACTCCCGTGTGAAAGGCCATGCTGGTCCCATGCTGGAGCAAGGCGCTTTGTTTCAAAGCGGCTTTGATGGCGTGTTCCATTTGGCGTCTGCCGTGTCTGGTGAATGCGAACAAGACTTTGATCTGGGTATGCGCTCCAACCTAGACAGCACACGCTTGTTGCTCGATGGTTTGCGCAAAGCAGGCAATGTGCCGCGCATGGTGTTTGCCAGTTCTGTGGCTGTGTTTGGTCCCGACCCCAGCAACCCCATGCCCAACATCGTGGCCGACAACACCCTGCCCTCACCTCAAACGTCTTACGGTACCCACAAACTCATGTTGGAATATTTGCTGGCCGACTTCACACGCAAAGGCTATGTCGATGGCCGTGCTGCTCGCTTGATGACAGTCACAGTGCGCCCAGGCAAACCCAACGGCGCGGCTTCCTCCTTTTTCAGCGGCATCATTCGCGAGCCACTTGCAGGCCAAGAATCCATTTGCCCTGTGGACGAAAATGTTTCGCACTCAGTGTCCTCACCCAACAACACCATCAAGTGCTTGATCGCAGTGTATGAAGCCAGCCGTGAAGCCATGCAAGGTCGCTTGGCTTTGAATTTACCTGGCCTCAATGTGACAGTCAAAGAAATGCTAAAAGCCCTTGAAGATGTGGCCGGCCCTGCCGTTCGTCAACACGTGAAGTTTGTGCGCAATGAACAGATTGCAGGCATTGTGGCTAACTGGGCCAAAGGCGGCAGCGCGCAACGCGCGGCAGCCTTGGGCTTGAAACCAGATGACTCGTTCAAAGACATCATTCAGCAATACATTGAAGACTGCAAACTGCCCTACTACCCGCCCCATGCTCTCGATGGCTTGAATAAATAATCATGCAACGCAAGCTTGTCGCTATTGACTGGGGTACCTCTTCCCTTAGGGGCGCGCTCATCAGCAGCGACGGACTTGTGCTTGAAAAGCGTGCTTTTCCGCAAGGTATTTTGCAAGTTGCCCACGGACAGTTTCAAAACGTTTTTGAGCAGCGCTTTGGCGATTGGATGACCGAGGACGATACCCTTTGCTTTGTTTCGGGCATGGCGGGCAGCAGGCAAGGTTGGCGTGAAGCGCCCTACTGCCCTTGTCCCAGCGGCTTTGAAGACATTGCCCATCACCTTCAGTGGATCGAGAAGGACCGCATTGGCATTGTGCCGGGTTTGTCCACTTTCAATGACTCAACGCCCGATGTCATGCGCGGTGAAGAAATTCAAATTTTCGGCGCACTGAACACCTTACAAATTGACACAGCACAATTTATTTTGCCAGGTACCCACAGCAAATGGGCGCAAGTTTTAGACGGCAGAATTACTCATTTCGAAACCTTCATGACTGGCGAGTTTTACGCACTGCTGAGTCAGCATTCCATCTTGGCAAAAACCTGCTTGCCCGATGCACCTTTGAAAAAAGAAGTGTTTCTGGATGGCGTCATGCAAAGTCAAAAACGGGGTGGTCTGCTGCACCATGCCTTTTCTGCCAGAAGTTTGGCCTTGTTTGAAAAGCTCAATCCTGCGCAATCGAGCAGCTACATTTCAGGCTTGCTCATTGGTGAAGAAATCAAGTCCGCCAAAAGTGATGTGCATGCGGCCAGCACGCCTTTGTTCATTTTGGGCAACAGCCAACTCACCCAGCGCTACACCTTTGCCATGGAAGCACTAGGGCTGTCTACTCAAGCCTTGGCCGATGAAGTCACGTGGTCAGGTATTTGGGCCTTGGCGCATCATCTGTATCCAGACCATTTCACGTTAAGCTCACGCACATGACACCTCTGCTTTCCAAATTTCATACTTGCATGGACAGCCTGCCATTGCTGGCCATCTTGCGCGGCTTGAAACCCGAAGAAGCATTGGCCGTAGGTCAAGCCATTGTCAATGCAGGCTTTCACATTCTGGAAGTACCTCTCAATTCACCCGAACCACTTCGCAGCATTCAAATGCTGTCGGCTGCTTTTCCCAATGCACTGGTGGGAGCCGGCACAGTGACCACCGCACAACAAGTGCGAGATATCAAAGCCGCAGGTGGCCAACTCATCATTTCCCCACACCTAGATGACAACGTGGTTTGCGAAGCTGTCAATTTAGGTTTAATTTCCTTGCCTGGTGTGGCCACGCCCTCCGAAGCTTTTAGGGCCCTTGCGCTGGGCGCCCATGGCCTGAAGTTATTTCCTGCAGAAATGATCAGCTCCGCAGTGGTCAAGTCGATGCGTGCTGTGTTGCCCAAAGAGGTGCGAATTATTCCTGTAGGCGGCATTGGTATTCACAACATGGCAGAGTACCGCTCAAGCGGCGCTTCGGGGTTTGGCATTGGTTCAGCATTGTTTGCGCCAGGTAAATCGGCTGAAGCCGTGGGCGAATCTGCAGCCACTTTTGTTCAAGCTTGGCGCAAGGCTTAATGGCCAAAATTTGCACTTGAATTATTCAAGTCCTTAGCACTTCAATCCAATATTTTTCAATCAGACCCAATAGGCTTTATGAGACTTCTTCACACCATGCTTCGCGTTGGCAATCTTCAACGTGCAATTGATTTCTACACCAAGGTCATGGGCATGACTTTGCTCAAAACCACAGAAAACACGGAATACAAATATTCATTGGCCTTTGTGGGTTATGGCAGCAACCCCGACCATGCAGAGCTTGAACTTACCTACAACTGGGGCGTTGAGACTTACGACATGGGCACCGCCTACGGTCACTTGGCCATTGCAGTTCCAGACGCCTACGCAGCCTGCGAAAAAATCCGCAATGCCGGTGGCAAAGTTACACGGGAAGCAGGGCCGGTTAAAGGCGGTACCACCGTGATCGCATTCATCACCGACCCCGATGGTTACAAAGTGGAATTGATTCAGCGCGACTTTGCTTGAGCCATACCGCAAAACAAAGCCCCTGAATTAAAGCTCAGGGCTATTTAATTTAAATACGTTTCAAGCTCTTTTGAGTTGACTGGCTTCTCGCGCCAAATGCTCAATGCGGGCCCAATCGCCTTTTGCCAACGCATCAGCAGGCACCAACCATGAACCGCCCACACACGCCACATTGGATAAACTCAAAAACTCTGTGGCGTTTTGTAGGGTGACGCCGCCAGTCGGGCAAAACCGCACATCAAAGAAGGGGCCGCCCCAAGCTTTCAGCATAGCCTGACCACCTGCTTGCATGGCTGGGAAAAACTTTAACTCGGTGTAACCGTCTTCTAGCGCCAGCATGATTTCACTGCCAGTGGCCACGCCGGGCAACAAAGACAAACCCTCATCGCGGCAGGCTTGGCCTACAGCCGATGTATAGCCAGGGCTTACCGCAAATTTCGCCCCTGCATTGGCCGCTGCTTTAGCATCGGCGGCACTGCGAACTGTGCCAGCACCCACCACTGCATCGGGCACTTCTTTGGCAATGGCCTCCATGCAAGCAAGTGCTTGTGGTGTTCGCAATGTGACCTCCAACATGCGAATGCCTCCGGCCACCAACGCACGTGCCATGGGCACAGCGTGTGCCACATCGCTCAACACAATAACAGGAATGACGGGCGCGTCTTGCATCACTTGCAGAGCCGTAAAGTGTGGCATCTTCATCGTATTCAAAGCCATGTACAGGCTCCCTCTTCAGCTTTCAGCGCATGCTTGCGCAAGTTGGTAAACAGTTCTCTTCCCATGCCGCGACTGTTGGCAGCTTGCAATTCAGAGGACATGGTTGCCGGAGTTCGGGCATGCCATGTTTCAGGATCTACCAAAACTTGCAAGGTTCCGGCCACGGCGTCCATGCGAATGACATCGCCATTCAAAACACGCGCCAAAGGGCCGCCTGACGCTGCTTCCGGCGACACATGAATTGCCGCCGGCACTTTGCCGGAAGCGCCACTCATTCGGCCATCGGTCACCAGCGCCACTTTAAAGCCCTGGCCTTGCAACACCGCCAACGGAGGCGTTAGCTTGTGCAATTCAGGCATGCCATTGGCTTGGGGGCCTTGCCAGCGGACCACGCACACCACATCTTTGTTCATACTGCCAGCTTTGAAAGCGTCCAACAATTCTTCTTGCGAGTTGAAGACCTGTGCAGGTGCTTCAATCACATGGCATTCTTCAGGCACGGCAGACACCTTGATCACGCTGCGTCCCAAATTTCCTTTCAACAAGCGCAATCCACCTGTCACACTGAAAGGCGACGAAGCGGGACGAACCACTGAGTCGTCTTGGGAAGGGCCAATATCTTGCCACGTCAATTGACCGTTGACACAGACAGGCTTTTGCGTGAACTCACGAATGCCGCCTGCGCGCACTGTCAACACATCTGCATGCATAAAGCCAGCATCCAACAATTCACGTATCACATAGCCAGGACCACCGGCTGCTTGAAATTGGTTCACATCAGCGCTGCCATTGGGATAAACGCGAGTCAGCAAAGGCACCACGTCTGACAACGCAGAAAAGTCATCCCAGTCAATGATCAAGCCTGCAGCGCGTGCCACAGCCACCCAGTGAATCAAATGATTGGTAGAGCCACCTGTGGCCAACAAGGCCACCATGGCATTGACGGTACATCGCTCGTCTACCAGCTTGCCAATCGGCGTGAAGTTTTTGGCTTTGACCAATTGCAAAACGGTTCGTACCGATTCACGTGTAAGCTCGTTGCGCAAGCCATCGCCAGGATTGACAAAGGCCGTACCAGGCACATGCAGGCCCATGGCTTCAAGGAGCATTTGGTTGCTGTTGGCAGTGCCATAAAAAGTGCAAGTACCTTCACCGTGATAGGCCGCAGATTCTGCTTTTAACAATTCCGCACGGCCTACCAAACCTTGCGCAGCTTGTTCGCGCACTTTGGATTTTTCATTGTTAGACAAGCCACTGCCCATGGGGCCAGCTGGCACAAACACTGTGGGTAAATGTCCAAACTGCAAAGCACCGATCAAGAGGCCTGGCACAATTTTGTCGCACACACCTAACATCAACGCTGCGTCAAATACGTCGTGGCTTAAAGACACGGCGGTCGACATGGCAATCACATCGCGGCTAAACAAACTGAGCTCCATTCCTGGCGTACCCTGAGTCACACCGTCGCACATGGCGGGCACACCGCCCGCTACTTGGGCTGTTGCCCCCCACTTGCGGGCTTCGTCTTTCACCAAGTCGGGGTAATGTTGAAGGGGTGCGTGCGCCGACAACAAATCGTTGTAGGCTGTGACCACCCCAATGTTTGGACCACGTTCGGTGGCGTTGACTACAGGAATAGCAGCCAAACCTGAGGCCCTTGATTTGTCGTCAGCAGGCATGGCGGCAAATGCGTGCGCCACGTTGGCACAGCCAAGGCGGTCTGCACCAGGCTTGCGCGCTGCGGCCTCATCAACTTGTTGAAGATAGGCTGCACGCGTAGCTTGGCTGCGCTGAACAATGCGTGCGGTTACTTTGGCAACGGTGGCATTCACGGTCATAGGCAAGGTCATTCCGGTTGAAATTAAGCTTGTAACTTTGTTACATATTGAATGGTAACTCGACAACGCCCGCTTTGGGTCACCTAAAGTTACCGACCGGTTACGAATTTGGGTTGATAAAAGGACCCAAGATGGCGTCTTTGGCTTCAAAATAGCTTGAATTAATTCATTTGTGTATTTTGAAGTTACCTGCCCCAACTCATTTCGACAGGCACAATCAATTCTTAAGCGCCCCCACCCGAGAGGCCCTGCTAGCAAATTGGCCTGAATCACAAGACCTATGGGTCTTTGGGTATGCCTCGCTCATCTGGCGCCCTGAGTTTGAAATTTTGGAACAGCACCTGATCAAAGTTCAAGGCTGGCACCGAGCTCTCAAAATGTGGAGTCGTGTGAACCGCGGTTCGCCTGAATGTCCTGGCTTGGTGTTTGCATTGCTGTCTGGCGGCAGTTGCCAAGGCATGTTGTTTAGAACGCCCGCACGGCAAGTCAAGCAGACCATCGAGCAACTTTGGTTGCGTGAAATGCCAAACAATGTTTACACAACACGCTGGCTGCACTGCCCCACACCGCAAGGACTGGTCAATGCACTGGCTTTCACTTTGCCTCGCAGTAGCCCCAGTTACACAGGTGATTTATCCCCTGCGCAATATCAACATATCTTTCAAAATGCCAAAGGCCGCTATGGCACTACCTTAGACTACGCGAAAGATACCTTTAACAGCTTGAAACAACACGGCATTCACGACAAGGCCCTCGAAGGCTTGCTTGAGCATGCCAAGGACTGACCATGAATATCGCCGATTTGCGTAAAAGTTACGAGAAAGCCGAGCTGAGTGAACACGCTTCAGCCTCTAACCCGCTTCAACAATTTGAACGCTGGCTGACCGAAGCCATTCAATCAGAAGTGCCCGAGCCCAATGCCATGACCGTTGCCACTGTGGCCAGCAACATGCGCCCCAGCACACGGGTGGTGCTGATCAAAGGCTACGACGAGCGCGGCATTGTTTGGTACACCAACTACGACAGCCGCAAAGGCCAAGAGTTGGCAGGCAATCCGTTTGCAGCTTTGCAATTTCATTGGGTTGAACTTGAGCGTGTGGTGCGCATTGAAGGCCGCATGGAGAAAATCAGTGAAGCAGAAAGTGATGCTTACTTTCACAGTCGCCCCCTTGACTCGCGCATTGGCGCATGGGCTTCTCCGCAAAGCCAAGTGATTGATGGCCGTACCGTGCTGGTCACCAACGCTGCCAAGTACGCTGCCCAATTTATGTTAAATCCCCCGCGCCCACCGCACTGGGGCGGGTATCGATTGGTTCCAGATGAATGGCAGTTTTGGCAAGGCCGCAAAAGCCGCCTTCATGATCGATTGCGCTATCGATTCAATGAAGGCGATTGGCTTCGCGAACGCTTGGCGCCTTAAAAGGCAGCCACCACACCCAACTTCAAACTTCGCCCCGGCAGCGGCGCCTTACCGGGCGCTGTGGAAGTCAAGATAGAGGTGGCGCTGTAGGCCCATTGGTTACTGAGATTGTTGATCCTTGCAAACCAGTTCAGTGCAGCGCCAGACACTTTTTGCTTGTAGCCCACATGCGCATG
>CANNNB010000027.1 GCA_947505995.1 Comamonadaceae bacterium | reverse complement strand
CCTTTGTGGCAGACCGCGCTGCCATGCGAGGGGGTGCCCCGCGCATGGCCATTGGAGAGGGCGCAAGCACGTACAAAAGCCAGTTGCGCAGGTTGTCTGACATGCTGACTGAGCATCACTATTTGATGGGCGATGCACCCAGCATTGCCGATTTTTCTGCTTACCATCCCATCTGGTTTACCTTAGAGCGCGCACCCAGTTTGTCAGGTATTTTGGATGCGATGCCTTTACTAAAGGATTGGATGACTCGCATGAAAGCCATCGGTCATGGCGCCCATGAAAAGATGTCATCAGCGCAAGCCTTACAAGTTGCACACCAATCGACACCCATTGATGTGACTCAAATGCCCTTTGTCAATGAGCATGGCATCGATCTAGGTTCAGAAGTTACCATCACCGCTGACAATTTTGGGCTTGAGCCCACGCAAGGCACCTTGGTGGCTGCTACCAAAACACGACTCACATTGCAACGTGAAGATGACCGCACTGGCAAAGTCCATGTTCATTTTCCACGCAATGGATTTATTTTAAAGAAGGTCAAATCATGATTCGCAATTTTGAGAATAAAACGGCTGTTCTGACTGGTGGAGGTTCTGGTTTTGGTTTGGAATGTGCACGCATTGCAGCCAGACTCCAAATGAATGTGGTTTTGGTTGATGTCCAACAAGACGCCCTCGACAAAGCCGAAGCTGAAATCAAAGCCCTGGGTGTCAAAGTATTGGCCAAGCGCGTTGATGTTTCAGATGCTGGTCAAATGGAGGCTTTGGCCAAAGACGTTGAAACACATTTTGGTGCTCCCCATTTTGTGTTTAACAATGCTGGCGTAGGCTCAGGCGGTTTGATATGGGAAAACTCTGTGGCCGATTGGCAGTGGGTTTTGGGTGTCAATGTATGGGGCGTTGTACATGGCGTTCGCTTGTTCACGCCCATGATGTTGGATGCTGCAAAAAAAGACCCTCATTACGAAGGTCACATCGTCAATACAGCCAGCATGGCGGGTTTGCTCACTGCTCCCAACATGGGCGTCTACAACGTCAGCAAACACGCTGTGGTGGCTTTGACCGAAACCTTGTACCAAGATTTGAAATTGGTCTCCGATCAGGTCAGTGCCAGTGTTTTGTGTCCTTACTTTGTGCCCACTGGCATTAGCCAGAGCCACCGCAACCGGCCCGCCGATTTGCCCCACCAAAAAGCCACAAAAAGCCAATTGATTGGCCAGGCAATGAGCAACAAAGCTGTCAGCAGTGGCAAGGTTTCTGCGTCTCAAATGGCTGAAATGGTGTTTGAGGCCGTTGCCAACGACCAGTTCTACATCTACAGCCATCCCCTGGCACTGGGCAATGTCCAAACTCGCATGGAAGCCATTGTTGAACAGCAAAATCCGCCCAACCCATTTGCGGCCCGCCCCGATATTGGTGAAAAACTCAAGGCAGAGTTGCGAGCTTAAAAACCCACCATCTGAGTGTGGCAAACTCGTCGGCTTAAGTGAAGAACTCAATAGAAATAGCCTTCGAGATGCAGAAAATATTGGGCCAACTGGCCACTGAAATTAAAATTCGTCCTGAGCAGGTTCAGGCAGCTGTAAGTTTGCTGGATGGCGGTGCCACCGTGCCCTTCATTGCGCGTTACCGCAAAGAAGTCACAGGCGGCTTAGACGACATTCAATTGCGTGAACTTGAATACCGTTTGGGCTATTTGCGAGAAATGGCAGATCGTCGTTCTACCATCCTCAAAAGCATTGCAGATCAAGGCAAGCTCACACCCGATTTGCAGTTGGCCATTGATCAAGCTGCAACCAAGCAAGACTTGGAAGACTTGTATTTGCCCTTCAAGCCCAAGCGCAGAACCAAGGGCATGATTGCCAAAGAGGCTGGCATTGAGCCGTTAGCAGATGCCTTATGGGCCAATCCTTCGCTCAATCCACAAGAAGAAGCTCAAGCTTTTTTGAAAGCTGCTGATGCCATTGAAGGCGCTGACTTTTCCAGTGTGGGTGCTGTGCTAGAAGGCGTGCGAGATATTTTGTCGGAGCGCTGGGCAGAAGACGCATCTCTCATACAGGCCTTGCGCGAGTGGCTCTGGAAAGAGGGCTTGTTCACCAGTCAACTGGCTTCTGGTAAAGATGAAAATCAGGCTGAAGTAGCCAAGTTCAGAGATTATTTTGATTACAGCGAGCCCATTGGTCGTGTGCCGTCACACCGTGCACTGGCTGTATTTAGAGGCCGTGCATTGGCTTTTTTGGATGCCAAGCTTTCATTGCCTGAAGCAGAAGCGGCAAGTGGCGCTGCCGTGCCTTTAAGCGCAACTGCCCTTGCCCAAGCAGCAAGTGCTTTGGCCGAAGGCCGAATAGCTTTGCACCTCAAATGGACTCACAGTGCCAGATCTTCAGATGATCTCATTCGCAAAACAGTGATTTGGACTTGGCGCGTCAAACTGAGTTTGTCTATAGAACGCGACCTCTTTTCGCGATTGCGCGAAGATGCAGAGAAGGTAGCCATCAAAGTCTTTGCAGACAATTTGCGTGATTTATTGCTAGCAGCACCTGCAGGCCCCCGCGTTGTTTTAGGACTAGATCCAGGCATTCGAACAGGTGTCAAAGTGGCAGTGGTAGATGCAACTGGCAAATTGGTAGAAACTGCCACTGTTTATCCTCACGAGCCAAGGCGTGACTGGGAAGGGTCTTTGCATCTATTGTTCAAGTTGAGTCAAAAACATGGCGTTAATTTGATCGCCATTGGCAATGGCACAGCCAGCCGAGAGACAGACAAGTTGGCGGCTGACCTCATCAAACAACTCACTTCCCCTGGTGATCCCGAAATTCAGAAAGTGGTGGTGAGCGAAGCGGGTGCATCTGTTTACTCTGCAAGCGAATTTGCCAGCCAAGAGATGCCCGATGTCGACGTCAGCTTGCGCGGTGCCGCAAGTATTGCTCGGCGCTTACAAGATCCTTTGGCCGAGCTTGTCAAAATTGATCCTAAATCTATCGGCGTGGGTCAGTACCAACACGACGTCAATCAATCAGAATTGGCGCGCACCTTAGATGCTGTGGTGGAAGATTGCGTTAATTCTGTGGGTGTCGATCTGAACACAGCCAGCGTGCCCTTGTTGTCGCGCGTATCTGGTTTGTCGGGTGGTGTGGCTAAATCTGTGGTGCGTTGGCGCGAGACCAATGGTGCTTTCAAGAGTCGTCAAGATTTATTGAAAGTGACAGGGCTTGGCGCTAAAACTTTTGAGCAAAGCGCTGGTTTCCTGCGCATCCGAGGTGGCGAAAACCCCCTCGATATGACGGGCGTGCATCCTGAAACTTATCCTGTGGTGGAGGCCATCATGGCCAATGTAGCGCAGCCTATCGAGAACGTCATGGGACGCTCCGACATGCTCAAAACATTGCGCCCTGAATTGTTTGCCAACGAGAAGTTTGGTGTCATTACCGTCAAAGATATTTTGCTTGAACTTGAAAAACCTGGCCGCGATCCCCGTCCTGATTTCAAGGTGGCCCGATTCAACGATGGCGTCGATGACATCCGTGACTTAAAGGAAGGCATGATCCTAGAAGGTACTGTGAGCAACGTAGCCGCTTTTGGTGCCTTTGTAGATTTGGGTGTTCACCAAGACGGCTTGGTTCACGTCAGTCAGCTTAGCAACAAATTTGTGACCGATGCTCGCGAAGTGGTTAAAACGGGCGACATCGTCAAAGTCAAAGTGACTGAAGTCGATGTTGCTCGCAAACGCATTGGCCTGACCATGAAGCTCAACGATGCCGCGCCCGGCAATGCACAACGCAGCCGAGAAAATCGTTTTGAAGGTGCTCCTCGTCAAGGGCAACACGCGCATCGCACTCAAGGCCCTGCGCAATCGCTTAACACAGGCCAAAGCGCCATGGCTTCTGCGTTTGCCAAACTCCAAAACAAGGCTTGAGGTGTGAAAGCACTTTGCATTTACGCGGGACCACTGGCTAAGCAGCATCTGTCTCAACATGGTTTGGGTTCTGCTGACATTGGCGTCATACCCGCCGCCGCAGGGGGGCCTAAAGGCTTAATCCTAGGACCTCTCGATCGTTTCATATTCAACGAATGGCTACCGACCAGTCAGCAACCGGTGGATTTGGTAGGCGCGTCCATTGGTGCATGGCGCATGGCCACGGCTTGCATGCCAAACAGCCAAGCAGGACTTCTGAGACTTGAAAAAGATTACATTCACCAGCATTACGCTTTGAAGCCTGGTGAAAAATTTCCAAGCGCTCAACAAGTCAGCGATTCTTTTAGAGAGAACTTGGATGTGTTTTATGGTGGATGCATTGAGTCTTTGCTAACGCATCCACGCTATCGACTTCATGTGCTCACATCTCGCGGCAAAGGCTTGCTCAAGCGAGAACACGCTGTGCTCAGTCCGCTTGGTTATGGCGCTGCATTTTTAAGCAATGTCATGTATCGGAAAGCCATGGGCGCCTGGCTTGAGCGTGTGGTATTTTCTTCATCTGGCGCTTTGCCCTTTGGCACGCAAGACTATCCCACTCGTCACTTGTCATTGACACCTGTCAATTTCATGGATGTACTGCAAGCCAGCTGCGCCATTCCATTCGTATTGAAGTCCGTCAACAATATTGAAGGCGCGCCATCAGGTGCCTACTGGGATGGTGGCATCACGGATTACCACTTGCATCTTGATTGGAAACCCAGCGCCACACCCGTCAAACAAAGTAGCATTGTTTTGTACCCTCATTTTCAAAAATCAGTTGTCCCTGGTTGGCTAGACAAAAGTTTGAAATGGCGGCACAAAGCCACGCCATTTTTAGACAACACGGTGGTCTTGGCACCTAATCCAGAATGGGTCAAAACCTTGCCTAATGGCAAGCTCCCAGACCGAAAAGACTTTTCAAGCTACGGCCAAGATTTGCAATCGCGCGTGAAAGTTTGGCAAGCCGCAGTGTCGGCCAGTGAGCAAATGGCGGATGAGTTTGCAGCTTGGCTTCGCCAACCTCAGATGGCAAAGGTTCAAGACCTTTAATTACATAGAGCTTGCCAACATTTCACGGTATTCCTCTGGGGTGGCAATGCGTGGATTGGTTTTGTGGCAATGATCGGCCATAGCGCCATGGATAATTTTGTCAAACATCGAGGCTGTGACCCCCATGGCCGCCAGACCGGTTGGCAACCCCAAACGAGCACTCATGTCTTGAATGGCTTGCGGTATGTCTGTACCCGAACTCAATCCCATGACTTGCGCCATGCGGTTTAAACGGTTTTCCTTTTGCACCGACTCAGCGCTGGCATTGAACTGAACGACCGCTGGCAAAAACATGGCATTCAAAGTGCCATGATGCAATCTTGGATTGACGCCACCTAAGCTGTGACTCAATGAGTGAACACATCCCAGACCTTTTTGAAAAGCCATGGCACCCTGCATGGACGCACTCATGAGGTTCATGCGTGCTTCTTTGTCTTGGCCATTTTGAGTAGCCCGTTCGATGTGAGCCCATGCGCGTTGTAAGCCATCCAAGCCAATGCCATCTGCGGGAGGATTGAAGGTGGCCGCCATGAAGGTTTCCATGCAATGGGCAATGGCGTCCATGCCGGTAGCCGCAGTCAGCATGGGTGGCAATCCGAAGGTCAACTCTGGGTCGCAAATGGCTGCCTTGGGCACAATGAACCAAGAATGAAAGCCCAATTTGCGACCATCATCGACAATCAAAATGGCGCCTCGCGCCACTTCACTGCCTGTACCACTGGTGGTGGGAACCGCAATGATGGGCGCCACACGGTCGGTGATTTTGAGTGAGCCACCTTCAATGGTGGCGAATGTTTTCAAGGGCCCTTCATGGCTAACTGCAATGGACACGCATTTGGCGCAGTCGATTGAGGATCCGCCACCAACGGCAATCAAGCCATCGCAGCCATGAGACTTGTAGACCTCACTGGCAGCCCTGACAGCCGCCTCAGTTGGGTTGGAGGGGGTTTGGTCAAATACTGATACTTGAACGCCGGCAAGCGCATCCAATGCCTTTTGCAAAACACCTGCAGCCTTGACGCCTTGGTCTGTCACGATAAGGGGCTTGTGAATACCGACCCGTTCGCACTCTTGCTTTAAAAGCTGAATGGCGCCGAAATCGATTTGGATTTGTGTGACGTAATTGATAAAGGCCATAATGATTTCTAGTAATGCGTTACGATTGAACTCAACTCTAATGCATGCTGTGCTTGAAGTCAGCCTCCACAACCCTCAATCAGTCACATTGGCGATAAATAAGTCACCATGATTTACCATCGCAATCCTCACGGTCGACTTACCGATGCCATGCACTTGGAATTGGCCAACATCCATCTGACAGGACGTTCACCTGTGTTGATGTTGAATGCACAACAAACACGTTTTAGAAAGATAAGCGAGATATGAAACGAAGTGATTTCCGATTTTTCCACCGTCTGCGCGTGCGCTGGGCCGAAATCGACATGCAAAAAATTGTCTTCAATGGACATTATTTAACTTATATCGATACAGCAGTCACCGCGTATTGGGGCCGCTTGGCACTGCCTTACGAAACGGCTTTTCAGTTGCTGGGGGGTGAGTTGTATGTGAAAAAGGCCACGCTTGAATACCATGCCTCTGCCGTCATGGACGACGATCTTAGTATTGGCATGAAATGCAGCAAAGTGGGCAACTCGTCCATGGTGTTTGAAGCGGGTATTTTTCGAGGTGATAAGTTGCTGATCAGTGGCGAATTAATTTATGTTTTTGCCGACCCCCAAACACAAACCTCCAAACCCATTCCAGAAGCCCTGCGGCACATCTTGCTCATTTATGAAGCAGGGCAGCCTGTGGTTGATCTCAAAATTGGTTCATGGTCTGAAATGAAAACCATGGCCGCGGCTTTGCGACATGAAGTTTTTGTAGACGAACAAGAAGTTCCGGTCGAGCTTGAGTTGGATGAACTAGACCATCAAGCTGTGCATGCCGTGGTGCTGAACAAACTGGGGCAAGGCGTCGCAACAGGGCGCCTTTTGCAGCCTCAAGACAAAGTGGCTCAAATTGGCAGAATGGCTGTTTCAAAGCCTCTAAGAGGCGGCAATCTAGGTCGAATGCTTGTAGAGTCCTTCATTGACATTGCACGTCAAAGGGGTGATCGTGAAGTCATCTTGCATGCGCAGTGCAGCGCAGAAGTTTTTTACCGCAAGCTAGGATTCAAAGCTCATGGCGAGGTCTTTCAAGACGCAGGCATTGATCACATTGAAATGACGCTTAAGTTAAATTGAATGCGCTTAAAGGTCTTTTAGTAAAGGATAGGGAAGCGCCTTGAGAATCAAGCTTGGGCCACCTGACTGCCCCAAGTGCAATGCATGGTCTGAAGCACTGAGTTGCAGTGATGCAATGCCCCACCACTGCGGTGCTTGGCCATCAAGAGGCTCGAACTTGCCTGCACTCGAGACCATCCCGCAGGCTTGCTCGGAATCTTCGGAGGAAAAAATTTCTTGGCCTACCTGCATGGCAGCAGAACATGAAACAATGAATGCTCTGCGTTTTAAAGTACCTCGAAACTGGCTTCTGGCTACAACCTCCTGACCTGGGTAGCAACCCTTCTTAAAACTCACACCTTCTACAGATTCGTAGTTCAACATTTGCGGCACAAAGGCCTCGGCTGTTGCCGTTTGAACCATGCTGATACCTGATAGCACCTCAGCAAGAAGCCAGTCTTGCTCGGTCATGTTGGGGTAGGGCTGGCTTAAAAATGCGGCAGTAGAAGCATCGCCTTTCAAACCAAGCCAAAGGAAGCGTTGCACCTCAGCACCGGCATTGAACGCATTGTGTAATTTGACAAAGTAAGTTTCACCTTCTTGAACGGCATGCCAAGGTGCTGCTTCTTTTAAAGCTGGGCACGCAAGCAGGGCAGTTTCACCAAGCAGGCCGCGCATGTCGTAAAGCGCTGAAGCATCGCTCAGTTTCAACTTGGCGCGCATCACAAACATTGACAAGCGCTTGACCATGGCTTGGAGCAAGTCTTGGTGACAGACCAAGAGGTACTTGTCCTTGCTCATTTTCAGAACCACAAAACTGGCCAACAAGCGGCCTTTTGCAGAACAATAGCCTGAAAAGCGCGTTTGCCCTACAGACAGCAGCAAGACGTCGTTGGTCAGTTGCCCTTGCAAAAATGTACCGGCATCAGGCCCCTCGGCCAAAATGAGCCCCCAATGTTGGGGGGTCAGCAAGCCAGAAGGCGAGAATTTCAAATCGGGTTCAATCAAGTCCATGCCTGAATTATGATCTCTCTGAGAAACCCAAAGGAATCAAGGTTTGAGTCGCCCCGCTTCTAAAGCTCGAAAAAGCAATACTTCACGAAAAAAACGTTCGTGGGGCGCATTTCTGACCTTGTCAATTTTGATGGGGATGGCCATTTTGGCGGGGGCTTTGGGTTGGCTCCAATTGCCCATGGGTTTCAAACCTCAAATTTTGAGCGCTTCACCCAGCAATCAAGTGCTTGATTTATCTATAGAGCCGGGAACCTCTCCCAAGGGCGTGGCCCAAGCCGTTGCAGATGCCGGAGCAGATGTGTCACCCACTTTGCTTTTATTGTGGTTCAGGCTGTCGGGGCAAGACCGATCCATCAAAGCCGGTAATTACGAGATCACCCCAGAAATGTCCCCCAGGATGTTTCTTGACATGTTGGCCCGAGGTGAGGAAAGTTTGCGGTATGTCACTCTGGTGGAGGGATGGACCTTCAAGCAGTTGAAGCTAGCGTTGGCCAAGGCTGACAAAATGAAATCAAGTACACAAGGCATGTCGGATGCCCAAATCATGGCGCAATTGGGCCGACCCAATGTGCACCCTGAAGGACGTTTCTATCCCGATACCTACAGCTACGCCAAAGGCTCCACCGACCTGGCTGTCATGAATCGAGCCCTTAAAGCCATGGACCGACAGTTAGCCAAGGTCTGGGCGCAAAAGCCTGCAAGCTTGGCACTTGGCAGCCCCGATGAGTTGCTTATTTTGGCCAGCATTGTTGAAAAAGAAACGGGCCGTGCCAGCGATCGTCCATTGATATCGGCTGTGTTTCACAATCGGCTCAGAATTGGCATGCGCCTTCAAACCGACCCCACTGTGATCTACGGTTTGGGCGATGCCTTTGACGGTAACTTAAGGCGGGTTGACTTGCGCACAGACACCCCATACAACACCTATACGCGGGCAGGACTGCCGCCCACACCCATTGCCATGCCAGGAAAGGCAGCGTTGAGGGCGGCCATTGAGCCTGCACCTTCCAACTTTCTTTATTTTGTGGCGAAAGGCGATGGCAGCAGCCATTTCAGCCTGTCGCTGAACGAGCACAATAACGCGGTGAACAAATACCAACGCGGAATTTCCAAACAGGATCCATGATTCATGAGCCAAGCCTGGTTTATCAGTTTTGAAGGCATTGATGGTGCCGGTAAGTCAACCCACATTCAGGGCTTGGCCCTGTGGTTCAAAAGTCGCGGCCATGTGGTCACGCTCACACGCGAGCCTGGCGGCACACCCCTGGCTGAAAAGTTTCGCGAGTTGGCATTGCACGAGTCAATGGACCCCTTGACAGAAGCCTTGCTGATGTTTGCAGCCAGACGAGAACATTTGGTCAATGTCATTGAGCCTGCACTTGCGCGCGGTGAAGTGGTTCTGTGTGATCGGTTTACCGATGCTACTTTTGCTTATCAAGGCGGGGGTCGCGGTTTCGACTGGGAGGTTTTGAAAGTACTCGAAAAGATGGTTCAGCAGGTGCCTGCAAGCGCGTTACGGCAGCCCGATCTCACCATTTGGTTTGACCTGCCACCCGCTGTTGCGGCTGAACGTTTAAGTACGGCTCGTGTGCCTGATAAATTTGAATCGCAACCTCAATCTTTTTTTCAAGCTGTGAGGGCAGGCTATGCCAAAAGAATGCAAGAAGCGCCCTCAAGATTTGCGCAAATCCCCGCTGACCAATCGCGTGATGCAGTTTGGGCCGATGTATTGAAAGCCGTTGAAAAGGCCTATGCCAAATGATTGACTTGGCCCCTTGGATTCAAAAACAAACGCTGGCTTTGCTTTCGCAGAAAGGCCATGCATGGCTGCTTCATGGCCCTTCTGGTTTGGGTCAATACGAATTGGCAACAGCCATGGTCAGCGCTTGGTTGTGCGAGTCTGATACCGCGTTGACGCAAGGAGCTTGTGGCCATTGCGGCAGTTGTCACGCTCTTTGTGTGCATACGCATGCTGACTTGTTTGTGCTCATGCCAGAAACTATTTTGCTCGCCTTGGGTTGGCCCTTGAGCGAAAAAGCGCAGTCTGAAATTGACAATAAAACTCGCAAGCCCAGCAAAGAAATTCGCATTGATGCCATGCGGGATGCCATCGAGTTTTCACAGCGCACCAATGCACGGGGCAAGGGGAAAGCTGTCTTGGTTTTTCCTGCCGAGCGGATGAACCGTATCACCGCCAATGCCATGCTGAAAACGTTAGAAGAGCCACCTGGCGATGTGAAATTTGTGTTGGCCACAGAGGCTGCGCACCAACTGCTGCCCACCATTCGAAGCCGTTGCTTGAGTCACACCATGGCCTGGCCATCGACCCCGGAAGCTGTGTCTTGGCTGCAAAGTCAAGGGTTGTCATCTGGCGATGCGCATGCGCTTCTTAAAGCCGCTGGTGGTCGACCCGATGAAGTTTTGAAGCAACGCAATTTAGGTCAGACCATGGCTTGGTGGTCTAAGTTTCCCAAGGCCATGATGATGGGAGACTCATCGCATTGTTCCGACTTGACTCCGTCAGAATTGATTGATGCCTTGCAAAAGTTATGTCACGATTTGCTCATGGTTCACACGCATACCAGCTTGCGTTATTTCAATGAAGAAGACCTTCCCAAATTGAAAGCTTCTTCCGCTCAACTCACTGCTTGGTTTAAACGCTTGTCGCAGGCTGCTAAAACTTCTGAGCACCCATTCAATGCGGGTCTCATGCTTGAAGCGCTGTGCACTGAAGCGCGAGAAGTGATGAACAGACCCACCTAACATGTACACAGACTCTCATTGCCATCTGTCTTTTCCTGAACTGGTTTCGCAGTTGCCGGAGATTCGCCAAAAAATGCACGATGCGCATGTGACACGTGCTTTGTGCATTTGCACCACCATGGAAGAATTTGACCAAGTGCACCATTTGGCGAAGACGTACGACAATTTTTGGAGCACAGTCGGCGTTCATCCAGACAATGAAGACATTTATGAACCAACGGTTCAAGACTTGGTCGAAAAAGGCCAACTGCCCAGAGTCATAGCCATCGGAGAAACAGGACTTGATTATTATCAGATGGCAGAGCGTAAAGGTGGCCGCAGCATTGACGATATGGAATGGCAGCGCGAACGATTTAGGAATCACATTAAAGCAGCGCGCCAAATTCAGCTTCCCATGGTGATTCACACCCGTTCTTCTTCCGATGACACGCTTCGCATTTTGAAAGAAGAGGGCGAAGTAGGGGACGCGAGCAGTGCTGGTGGTGTGTTTCACTGTTTCACTGAAACTCAAGCCGTGGCCAAGGCGGCCCTGGATTTGGGCTTTTACATCTCCTTTTCGGGCATCTTGACCTTCAAGACAGCCCAAGAATTGAGGGATGTTGCTGCGTGGATGCCCCTTGATCGAATGCTGATTGAAACCGACAGCCCATATTTGGCCCCCGTTCCTTACCGCGGCAAGACCAATAACCCCTCATATGTTCCGTTTGTCGCAAAAATTTTGTCAGAACTAAGGGGTATGACACCCGAGCAAATGGGTGAGCTGACAAGTGCCAATTTCGATCGCTTATTTCCAAAGTTAAACGCCATTTCATAACCAGTTTTATGCTCATAAAATACTTTAAAAAATTAATAAAAAGCTTTGTTTTAATTGTTATTTATTTAAATTCGTCATTGAGCTTTGCAGGGTCCTACGAAGATTTTTTCAACGCCATCCGAAAAGATGAAGTTAAAGTCATTTCGAGCTTATTTGAACGTGGATTTGACCCCAATACTGTTGATTTAAACGGAGAAAGCGCCATCCTTGGCAGCCTCAAGCTTGGGTCTGTGAAATCATTTGAGTTGATAGCTAAACACCCCAAATCCAATGTGAATGTTCGCAACAGCCATGGAGAAACGCCCCTGATGTTGGTTTGCTTAAAAGGTGACCTAGGACTTGCCAAAATGCTAATTCAGCGTGATGCAGACATCAATCATCCAGGTTGGACATCCTTGCATTACGCCGCAACAGGTGGTCATGCGTCCATCATTCAATTGTTATTGGATGAAAGTGCCTACATTGATGCTGAGTCTCCTAATGGCACCACGCCATTGATGATGGCAGCTCGGTATGGCAATGAAAAAGCAGTCAGATTGTTGTTGTCTGAGGGTGCTGATCTGAATTTAAAGAATCAATTGGGATTTACTGCATTAGATTTTGCTGTTCAAGGCAGTCGACCTGACGCCATTAAATTGCTTCAAGCCGCTATGAATGTCTCTGACGCCCAAAGTAGCCCGAAGTAAGTCAGCTACGGTTGCGCTTGATTTCAAGAGAAGCTGCTGCTGATCTTATCTGGCCAAACAGGGAATTTGAACGCTTTATTAACTTTATACGATGTATATTATGTTAAGTAATAAGCAGACTACAAGAATGGCCCCTATAAGAGCCATGGCTAATCAGGGAATCAATTTCAAGGTCTGCGTTGAACCCGTCGTAGACATCCTTAAAGGACGGTACTTGGTTTGACCCCATTCATCCTTCATGTCTTGATATCGAGAAGAAAAAGGATGACCACTTTGGCCAGTTTGGTATATGAAGCCTGACTCATCTAGGTTAGACAAATCGTAGACAGCACGCATAGAGGCTGCATGACGCGTCGCAAATGGAACGGTGGCGCTGCTGGTCCAATATTGACCCACATTGACTGTGAAATTATCTCCGCCACTTGGTCCTGAAACGTCAAAAAATGGCGCCAACAATTTGACGTTGCCAAAAGGCTTGTGTGCACTGAGGGCTGGATGTGCACGACCCCAATTCCAATCGGCCACGTTGGTGCCCTGCATGGCCACAATTTTATCCAATGCCGTGTCGAGCGCCTTGTTCATTAAAGTTTGACAACCAGACTCACCACACCATGTTTTGTCTTGAGATGCCAATACGCCTTCTATGGCTGGACGAAAAGCGCGTTTACCAAACAAGGCTTTAAACCGTGTTTCACCCAATTTGGGCATCAGGATGGCACGAGTCACTTCGTCTATCCACACAGCGTAAATTAAAGCACCGGTCGAATCGCGGGACATATCACCCTTAAATGACTTCAATATAGGCAAAGCCTGGCCGGCCTTTGCATGCTGGGATGTCAATGTTTGTAGAAAAGGCAACAATCGTTCTGCAGCCAGAGAGTGAACATCGGCTTGCATGGCCTTCATGTTGTTGGCATCAAACTTTGAGTCGGACGTCATCAATTGTGAAATTCGGTCAAAGCGCTCAGGGCCTGTCCAGTCGTTGGTTAAAAAATGGGTATAAGCAGGCGGCAAGATCTTTTGATTGGCCGTGGCATGCCAGCCGCGCTTTTCAATGTCTGCTTGAGTGACCTCAGGCGTTTGATCGTAGGGAATCCATGACTGCCAATCGTATTGGCTTAGCCAACCTGGCGCTGGAACCATACCTTGCAAATCGTGCGCGGCTGAGCGGACAGGTACTTTGCCTACAGCTTTAAACAGTACATGACCTTGTGTGTCGGCCATCACCGCACTTTGCATCGGTGAATGGTTGTTTGAAAATGCCTGACGCAACTCAGCGACAGAATTTGCAAAATTCGCATCCATACCTGCAACGATGGTTTGATTGTCAACATCCAAGGCGGACCAGCGTAAAGCAACGGCATATTTCTCCATGTTCAAAAACTGCGAATAGGCCGGCTGAACATCTGAAATAACAGGGCCATGGCGGGTGCTTCGAACCTTGAGAGTCACATCGCCCTGCCCCTTCACTTTGATCACTTCGTTGCGTGTTTCAAAAGCTTTCTGGCCTTCAGGTGTGCGGTAGTTGTCTTTGCCTTCCAAGGCTTCCAAATACAAGTCTTGAACATCAGGGCCTGTGTTGGTGAAACCCCATGCAGCCTTGTTGGTTCGACCCAAAACAACAAACGGCAGACCAGGCAAAGTGGCTCCCACCACATCCAAAGCCGCATGCGCCTTACCATCGGGGAATTGCCCCGCCGGCGCATGCAAACCTGCAAAATACCAAACGGCAGGCGCACTTAAACCCAGATGCGGGTCGTTGGCCAACAATGGCAAACCTGATTGCGTATTGCGACCCGGCACTACCCAGTTGTTACTGCCCTTGCCTTCCAAGACGCCCACATCCAAAGTGGTAGATGCCCAAATCTTTTGCGATGCCATGGCATTGGCTTGTGGTGATGCCTCTTTGGCATACACACCCAAATTTTGATACAGCGCCGCAATGTCTACTTTAGAGCCACGCGACTCGCCAGGGTAAGGTGGAAAGAGTTTCCACAAATCCTCAGTGTTTAGAATTTGTGCAGACATCAAACGGGCAAATTCATTGCCCCAGTTGCCACCCAAATCTAGTGCCATCATCAAGGCCCAACCCACGCTGTCGACAGCAGTCCAAGGCTTCATGGAATTAGAGGGATTGATGCCCAAAATGACAAATTCGGGAGCACGCCATTGGGCACTTGCATACCCTGCTTGAACACCTTCTGCATAGGCTTCAAGAGCTTTCTGCGTGTTGGGCGGTAACTTGTCAAACTGTGCTTGTGCCGTTTTCACAATGCCTAATGTGCGCATCAATTTGTCAGTTTCTAAAGTGGTGGGGCCTAACCACTCAGACAATTCACCGTGCATCACTTGGCGGTTGAAGGCCAATTGCCAACCACGCTCTTGGGCATGAACATAACCAATGGCACGCCATGCATCCATGGGAGTGTTGGCGTGAATGTGCGTTACATCAGAAGCGTCGCGTTTGATTTCGACACCGGCCGACAAGCCAGCCAATTGCGCTTGACCTGAAAGGGGTGCAATGGATTTAAGCAAATAAACTTGAAATGCACCAAAGGCTGTCAAGACCAGTAAGACAAGGGCCAAAACAGAACGCAAGAACCAGAGGCTCCATCGGATTTTTTTCTGTGGCATTAAATGTGTCCCCAAACTAAGAATGCGTCTCGGCCTTCAGTGGCTAAATCTACTTTGGCGCCAATAGGCAAAAGTACTTTGGTTGAAACATGCCCAAATGGCAGCCCTGTCAAAACAGGAATTTTGAGCTGCGTTCGCAATCTGTCAATCACTGTCTTTAGTTTGAAACCTTTATCGTGTGCAAGCAACTTATAGGCTGTAAATTGGCCGAACACAATGGCCTTTTGATTTTGCAAAACACCAGCATTTAGCAATTGCGTCAGCATGCGTTCAATTTTGTAAGGATGCTCTCCCACATCTTCTAGAAATAAAACGCCCTTTTTGACGACTGGGAAATAAGGAGTACCCAGCATAGAAGTGAGAACCGCCAAATTGCCGCCCCACAACACAGCGTTGTTCACTTTGACAGTTTTTTGCAAAGATTCAACAGGCATGCGCCACCCTGTACCCTCCCCTTGCTCTAAACACAAATCATCAAAGCACGCTTGCATGATTTCATCGGGCTCAAGTTCAGGTCCAAAATCTTCTCCCAGCGCAGGGCCTTGCCAAGTGATGCGCTTCGTTTTTGCATAGACCGCCAGTTGAAAGGCTGAGAAGTCGCTTAAGCCCACATACTGGGTTCCTTGGTCAATCGATTTTGCAATGGCACGGTATGGCAATTGAGTCAGCAGACGAGTAAGGCCATAACCTCCTCTGGAAATCATGGCAATGTTGGCGCCACTGGCTGCTGCACGAGCAATAGCCTTCAAGCGGGTTTCGTCATCTCCCGCAAATCGCATGTGACTGCTCAGTGCATCAGGGTCAATTTGGACTTCATGG
>CANNNB010000026.1 GCA_947505995.1 Comamonadaceae bacterium | reverse complement strand
TTGCCATGGTCTTGGGCTTCAAAAACGGCCCTGACCTCATCATGACGGCCTTCGCCGGCACCGCAGGTGTATTCGCTGTCATGTCCGTCTTGGCCAGTGTCATCAAGCGCGACTTGTCTGGCATGGGCAAATGGCTGTTTGTGGGCGCTTTGGTGCTCATGGTGGGCGGTATCGTCAACATTTTTGTGGGCTCAACTGCTGGCATGATGGCCTTGTCTGTGGCTGCCATCGGTATTTTCAGTGCTTACATGCTGTATGACCTGAAGCAAATTTTGGATGGCGGTGAAACAAACTACATCAGCGCCACCCTCATGCTTTACATGGATTTGTTCAATGTGTTCCAAAGCCTGCTGGCCTTGCTGGGTCTTTGGGGTGGAGAGCGCGACTAAGTTCCGCTGCCCACAGCTTTCAAGCTTCAACATCAAGCATCTGAGTTCGAAAGAACTCAGATGCTTTTTTGTTTAGCGCCGTTCAAAGACGGCCATGCTTTCAACGTGCGCTGTGTGCGCAAACATATTGACCACACCGGCACTCACACAACGGTAACCCGCCCTGTGAACAAACAAGCCAGCATCCCGCGCCAAGGTGGCTGGGTTGCAACTCACGTAGACAATGCGTTTGGGAAACTGCCAGTCACCTCGAAGGACGTCGTTCTCTTGTAACTCAGCCAGCGCCTTTGCCAATGCAAAGGCTCCTTCCCGCGGCGGATCAATGAGCCACTTGTCAGCATTGCCATCTGCCATCAGCATTTCAGGGGTCATTTCAAACAAGTTGCGTGCAATGAAAGATGTGGTCGCTAAGCGTTTGCCACCTTCACGAAGCTTTTGGTTGTGCTCGTAATTTTCACGCGAGCGGACCACCAAAGTTTCTGCGCCTTCGATGCCCACCACCTCTTTGGCCGTTGTGGCAATGGGCAATGTGAAATTACCCAAACCACAAAACCAATCGATGACTCGCTCGTGTGCTTCAGGCTTGAGGAGGCGCAAGGCCCGTGTGACCAAAACCCGATTGATGTGCGGATTGACCTGCGTGAAATCGGTGGGCTTGAAGGGCATATGGAGGGCAAAATCAGGCAAGTCATATGAAAGCTCGATGCCACCTTCGTCCATGAGCTTGACGGTATCTGGCCCCTTAATTTGCAACCACCATTGCACATCATGCAATTGGGCAAATGCACGCAATCGATCTTCGTCGGCTGAGCTTAAGGGCTCGAGATGTCGCAAAACCAAAGCGGTAACTGTATCGCCCTGAGCCAACTCAATTTGAGGCACAGTTTCACGGGCGTCCATGCCAAAAATAAGTTCGCGCAGTGGCAGCAAAAGCGCGCTGATTTTGGGCGGCAAAACGCGGCAAGTTTTGATGTCGGCTACATAACGGCTTTTGCGTTCATGAAAACCAATGAGGACCTCGCCTTTTTTATGAACATAACGCACCGACATGCGGGCACGATAACGATAACCCCAAGTAGGGCCTTCCATGGGCCGCAACAAGTTCTCGGGTTTTACTTTGCCCAAATGCCACAAATTGTCTTCAAGGACGCGCTGTTTCACGGCCACTTGCGCACTGGCTTCTAAGTGTTGCATCTTGCAACCGCCACACGCGCCAGTATGCAAGCCAAAGTGAGAGCAGCCAGGCCTGACCCGTTGAGACGACTCACGGTGCAACGCAGTTACGACCCCTGCTTCCCAGTTGTTCTTCTTGCGGTGTACATTGACGGACACCATTTCAAAGGGCAAAGCGCCTTCTACAAAAACAACTTTGCCATCTGGCCTTCGGGCAATGCCTTGTGCCTCGATGTCTAGGGCATCAATGTGCAACCATCCAGTAGGTAAATCAGACCGGCCTAAGATAACTTCTTGCGTCTGCTCTTCTCGTGAGGTGTCATTCTGTTTGCTCATGGACGGGCTGGCAACAATTTGGCGGGATCGACAGGCTTACCCTGCTTGCGAATTTCAAAGTGCAACTTCACGCGATCGGCGTCCGTACTACCCATCTCGGCAATGCGCTGGCCCTTGGTCACATTTTGGTCTTCCTTGACCAACAGTGTTTGGTTGTGCGCGTAAGCCGTTAAGTAGGTGTTGTTGTGTTTGAGAATGACCAGGTTGCCATAGCCTCGAAGGCCAGAGCCCGAATAGACCACTTTGCCGTCGGCGGCAGCCAACACGGGGTCGCCTGCTTTACCTGCAAAATCGAGACCTTTATTTTTAGCTTCATCAAAGCCCGCCAGAACGGGGCCTGGGTGCGGCCAAGAAAAGAGCATGCCATCGTCAATGGCATTGGTCGCAGAAGTTGCACTTGAACTTGCGGTGGCAGGGTTAGATGCCGTAGGGCTTGAAGGTGTTGGGTTCGAGGTAGAAGGAGGCGAACTGGCGGCCGCTGGCAACTGATTTGGCGTCATGGCAGGCCTTGTTTGCTTGCTGGCGGCCGTGTCGAGCGCGGGCGATGTCACACGCAAAACTTGATCGACTTCAATCACATTGGGGTTGTCCAAACCATTCCATTTGGCAATGTCGCGCCATGCCTGACCATGGTCCAAGGCAATTTTGGTCAAGGTGTCGCCCGGACGCACACTGTAATAACCAGGCTTGCCCGCATTGTCTGAGCCTGTGTTTGCAGGCCCCATTGAAACGGGCGAAGTGGAAGCCACAGGGGGAGTTGCCGCTTGAGGCAGCGCTTTTTGTAAGGGGCGTGAGCTACTTTGCCCTGCCACTCGATCTTCTACTGGAATAGGTCCGCGCGGGCGTGAAGTGCATGCAGCCAGCAAGCTAACAGACAACACACTTATCACCATCCATGTTTGACGGCCACTCAACAATTTCATTCCAAATCCTTCAGGAGATACCCGATTTTAGAGGCACAAAATGAACGGCCTCCAAAACACTTTGCTTGTAAGCTTGGGCTGTTCTGTCCACAACCATGAGTGCTTGTTGGCCATTGGCCGTAAGAGTGGGCGCAACCAGCCTGCCACCCACAGCCAATTGATCTAACCAAGCTTGTGGCAGTGTCTCGCCACCTGCGGCAGAAATGATGGCGGCATAAGGTGCGCCTTTGGGATAGCCCAACATGCCATCGCCAAACAGCAAGTGAAGGTTGGCCAAACGAAAGTGTCGCAAATTGGCGCGTGCTTTCTCATGCAGGCCTTTGAGGCGTTCAATGCTGTAAACCTCGGTAGCGACATGACTTAAAACAGCGGCTTGATAGCCGCAACCAGTGCCTATTTCTAGGACTCGACCTAATTTGCCATCTGTACCTTCTAGCAGCAACTCGATCATGCGCGCCACCACATTGGGCTTGGAAATGGTTTGCCCTAACCCAATGGGCAAACTGGTGTCTTCGTAGGCCTGATTGACCAAGGCACTTTCAACAAAGCGATGGCGTTCCACGCTGCCCATGGCTTGCAATACCAAGGGGTTTTTCAAGCCTTGTGCGGCCAACTTTTGCACCATGCGTTGTCGCACAGCACTGGAATCCAAACCCAGGCCCTGAGGGTTGGTGCTGACGGACTTTTTGGTGGGCGTTTTAACAGCAGGCGCCTTCCCTTGAGTCGTGAGCTTGATGGGAAAACCAGGGCGCTGTGCCATCAACCCTCCCAAACTTTGAGCTTGGACAAGTTTTGTGACCAAAGGACCGCATTGTCGTGGTCTGTGAGGTCGACTTTCAAGGGTGTGATGGTGACGTGACCTTTTTTGGCTGCATAAAAATCGGTGCCTTCGCCATCGTCCATGGCCTCGCCGGCATTGCCAATCCAATACATGGTTTCACCACGGGGACTTAACTGCTGAATGACAGCCTCTGCCGCATGACGACGGCCCAAACGGCACAAAGTAGCGGCCTTGAAATTGGCGGTCTTGTTTGGAATATTGACATTGAGCAACCATGGCGATTTGCCAATGATTTGGGCTTGTTCAAATTGCGCCACCATGTTTTTGGCAAATTCTGCGGCAATATCAAGATGTGCCCAACCCTTTTCTGTTTGAGAAAAAGCCAAGGCTGGAATGCCAAACAAATAGCCTTCCATGGCCGCACCCACGGTGCCAGAGTAAAGAGTGTCATCGCCCATGTTGGCACCATTGTTAATGCCTGACACCACCAAATCGGGGCGATAGCCCAAAAGGCCTGTTAAGGCAATGTGCACGCAATCGGCCGGTGTGCCATTGACATAGCGAAAACCATTTTCACCTTGCCTCACATAAAGGGGGGAATGCAGCGTGAGTGCATTGGACTTGGCGCTGTTGTTGTGCTCTGGTGCGACCACCTCCACGTCGGCCACTTGCCTGAGTGCGTGGTAAAGCGCCACAATGCCTTCAGCACGGTAGCCATCGTCGTTGGAGATCAATATTTTCATGGGTCTGTCCTAGGGCTCAATTGTAGGTCGCTACCGAGACAAGCCAATGACTTGTTTGCCCTTTATATTCATGGAATTGAATGATTTTTGAGGAGAATTTCTGTGCACGCTTGGCTCTGTGAAAACCCTGTAGGTGTCGACGCTTTAAATTGGAAAGAAATACCCACGCCCGTGCCCCAGTCGGGTCAAGTCTTAATTCGCATTGAGGCGGCCAGTTTGAACTTCCCCGATCTGTTGATTGTTCAAAACAAATACCAAATGAAACCTGACTTGCCATTTGTGCCAGGTTCAGAGTATGCGGGTGTAATTGAGGCGGTTGGCGAAGGCGTCACGCACCTGAAGGTAGGCCAATCTGTTGCCTGCTTGTCGGGTACCGGGGGGTTTGGCACACACACGCTTGCCCCGGCTAAGTTGTGCATGCCCCTGCCCTCTGGCTTTCCTGCGGTAGACGCTGCAGCATTCATCATGATCTATGCCACCTCGCATCATGCTCTCATCGATCGTGCGGCTTTGAAAGCTGGCGAAACAGTGCTGGTTTTGGGCGCTGCGGGAGGCGTGGGTACAGCGGCCATTCAAATTGCAAAAGCTGCAGGTGCAAGGGTTATTGCCGCTGCATCGACCGATGAAAAATGTGCACTTTGCAAGTCATTGGGTGCCGATGAAACCATCAACTACACCACGCAAAACATGCGTGAAGCACTCAAATCAATGACCGAAGGCAAAGGCCCTGATGTCATTTACGACCCTGTCGGTGGTGACTACGCCGAGCCTGCGTTCAGGTCCATTGCATGGCGCGGGCGTTACTTGGTGGTGGGTTTTGCAGCCGGCCCTATTCCTGCTCTGCCGTTCAACTTAGCCTTGCTAAAAGGCGCCTCCATAGTGGGCGTGTTTTGGGGCGACTATTCACGCCGCGAACCTCAAGCCAACGCGGCCATGATGGCTGAATTGGCCCAGTGGTATGCACGAGGTAAGGTTAAACCTGTCATTGACAGAACCATGCCCATGAGCGAATTGAAAGCAGCCTATGCCCACATGGGTTCACGTGGCGTCATGGGCAAACTGGTGATGGTCAATTAAAGAACTAGCGCTGGCTTGCTAAGCGCAAGCCAAGCGCCATCTTCTGAATTATTTTTTCTTTTTGAAAGCTGGGTCATAGCGCTTGATCCAGTCAAAAAACTCGTGGTACCAAATCACATTGTTGGCGGGCTTCAAGATCCAATGATTTTCATCGGGATACCACAGCAAGCGCGCATCTACCCCCTTGGCTTTGAGCGTGTTGTAGTAGGCCAAGCCTTGTGCGTCAGGCACGCGATAGTCTTTGGCACCATGAATGACCAGTGTGGGCGTCTGCATGGTGGCAGCATAGGCATGCGGGCTTTGTGAGTGCACCTTCTTCATGTCGTTCCAATACCAGCCTCCCAACTCTTGTGCATGCCAACCATAGGCATCGTCAGAGAACATGCCAACCCAATCAAAGCAGCCTGCATGGCAGACATAAGCTTGATAACGCCCGGGCTTCACATGCGCATTCATCCAAGCCACCATGTAGCCACCATAACTGCCGCCTGTTGCAAACACGCGCCCCTTGTCAATCCAAGTTTTCTTGCGCAGCCAATCGGTGCAAGCTTCCATGTCTTGTAATTCCAAATCACCCCATTTGTGAGTGATTGAATCGAGAAACTTCAAACCAAAACCAGATGAGCCGTGGTAATTGACGTTGGCCACCACATAGCCTTGAGCCGCAAACACATGGTAGTTCCAACGCCAATGCCAAACATCACCAGGCCCGGTGTGAGGCCCCCCATGAATGGTGTGAAGCAAGGGGTATTTTTTGGTTTGATGGAAGCCGGGTGGGTAGTGCAACCAGACTTGCACATCGTCCCCTTTAGCACCTTTAAACCAGTGCTCTTCAGTGCGACCTAAAACAATGTCCTTGAGCAAGCCATCGTTGAAATGCTCTATGCGTTTTGACACTGCCGACACACTGCTACCTGACTCATCCACTTGGGTGACCTGAATGCGGCCTGGGTGAACTGCCTTGTCCATCAGAGTAACCAATTGGCCGGCAGCTTCATCAAATGCATGCACCGTGCCACCCTCAGTGACCACGGTGGGTTTAGATTTTGCAATGTCAAAACGCCAAACGTGTTGGCGGCCTCTGTCTTCTGCTTTGCACAGCAGAGCACTGCAGTCCTGACTCCACTTCAGAGGCATTTGAGGTTCACGGTCCCACTTGGCGCTGATGGTTTTCCAGGGCCTTGCTTGTTGGTTGGATTTAGAGTTTGATGACTTTTGAAGTTCAAGCAAAGCCAAGTGATTGGGCTGCGTATGCTTGAGCGCTTGGTGCGATGCCAAGAAAGCCAATTGATCTTGCGCAGGGCTGTAGGCAGGTCCTGAAAAATCCCAAGCGGAGTCCTTCAACAAGTCCCGAATGGCAATAACTTTCTCGCCCTTCAATTGAATTTCAGCCAAGGCCATGCGAGGCGCTGCATTTTGGCCGTTATCAGGGTCGAACACGAAGCTGATGTTTTTGCCATCGGCCGAGATGTCAAATTCATTGGCACTGGGGTCACGGCGTGGGAGTTGGTAGTCCGTGCCTTCTAGCAAATCAACGACACGGCCGCCCGCCAAATTCATGATGCACAGGTGCGGTACGCGGTCCATGGGCAAATTGTGATCCCAGTGGCGATACACAGCATCCTCTGTGGCAAAAGCGCTGTCTTTGCGCGCTTTGGTTTCTTTGAGCTTGTCGGCTTGGGCGGTTATGCCTTTTAGCTTTGGGTAGGCCCAGGTAATGAACGCGATGCGCTGGCCATCTGGAAACCATTTGAAATCAACCACACCTGTGGGAACTTCACCTGCCCGTTTGGCTTCACCGCCGTCTGGCGGAATGAGGTAGAGCTGTGGCTCATCGTCCTTCTTGCCGTTTTGCTCTCGCTTGGCCACAAAAGCCACCCAATCACCTTGCGGTGAAAACTGCGGTCGACCGTCTTTGTCGCCACATTGCGTCAGTTGCCTGGGCTCACCGCCCAGTGTGGAAAGCAACCAAATGGCACTTTGAATGGTGTTTTCCTTGACAGAGGGTTGCGCGACGGCACACACCACCTGCGCGCCGTCTGGGCTGACACTGGGAGCACCCAGTCTTTGGAGTTGCCACATTAACTCTACGGTGAGTTGTTTTGCGTGGCGAGGGGATGCTGATTTTGTTTTTGATACCGTCATCTCGAACAACTCCTTGGGATGAAATACATGAATACGATTCAAACAATAAATTGTCAATAATTTGATTTTACTTGGGGAAATTCTTGTTCCATAAGCATGTCAATGGCCTTTGCCAGCTCAAAGTCTTTGCTTGTCAAGCCTTGCGCATCATGCGTCCACAATTTGATGCGAACAAGGGTGTAAGCCGACACCATTTCTGGATGGTGATTGTGGCTTTCAGCCAATTCACTCACCCTGACCAACATGGCTATGGCCGCTTTGAAGTTCTCAAAACGCCATTCCTTTGTCATGTACAGATCAGAGAAGTTGCAAGTCCATTGCTGAAGACTTTTCATACAAGCTTCCACTTGCGCTGTGCTGAGTAATTGGTTTGACATGCGATTGGGAATTAATTGCGTTATGCGTTAAACGTTAAGCGTTGGCATGCAGTTGCATCGTTAGGCCAACGGGACTGTTTATCTTCTCACTTTGTGAGGAAATGGGCAGCAAGAAATTCAACATATTTTGCACCTGAACCAGACGCGGATCTGCATCATGGGCATCGTCCGTGGTGTCATTGATGCAAAAGAAATCTAAGCTGCCAAACAGTTTTTTAAGATGCTTGCGCGATTGAGCCTCTAGAGATTCACCCGTGGCAATGTACAAATGCGAATGGTCTATTGTTTTGGCCAAACCGTGCGCCAAGGCCCAGCGCAATACAAAGTCAGAAATGATGGTGGGCTTGTTCCAAGTGCGAAAAACTGTTGACCTTACCCTCTCAAATAACTCGGGTGCATCGCGTTCAATTTCCATCATGACCGACTTCAACATGGGCCGGGGTGAATGTGAAAAAGTTCTGGCGGTATGCTGATACTGAGGGTCCATTTTTCTAACATTTGAGTCAGATCGGGGGTTTAAGTTGTCTGCTTTGGCTTGCAACCATTGTTTGGACAGGCGACTTGCATTTTCAAGGGATGTCGATTCGGCTTGCAACTTGCTGCCCTTGACCGCAGGCTCGTCTGACCAAGACACATAAAAGCCATTTTCAAAAAACCAATTGTCCAAACAAACTGGGGCACCAAAGAACACATCATCGTTCAAATAAAAATAACGTTCCGAAAGTCCTGGAATGTGGTGAATATAAGATTCGATGTTGCCTGAATCGAATGTGGGCAAAGCTGAATGCGGAATCAGTTGATGATGATCGACCACCGTAATTTGATCTGAGGCTTGAAACCAATCGGGCACCTGTCCATCTGTGACAATGTAAATGTGGCCGTGCTCAGGAAAGAATTTTTCAAGGGCACGCAAGCTAAACCGCAATTCGTCGTTGTCTCGGTAACGTCCTTCTACATTGCCAAACTTGGCAAAGCTTAAGTTGCCAGTAGCTTTTAATTTCTGAGCATGTTTTTCGCGTTTGGCGCGCCACTCGCCATCGTTGCCATTGACCCAGAGGTACACGATGTCAATTGCAGTGTTTAAAGTCTTAGAAGCTTGATTCAAAATGGAACTGGTCTGACACAAAATTGTCATTAAACCACTTTTGAAACTCAATTTGGGGGGTATGGTTTTATGCGTAAATTGCTTGTTTCGGGTTCATTTCATAAGATATCCACGACAAAGAAAAAGGGTTTACAAGAAATCTTGTAAACCCTTTGAATTTCATGGGGTGGCTGATGGGGCTCGAACCCACGACAACAGGAATCACAATCCTGGACTCTACCAACTGAGCTACAGCCACCATAGAAAAGAAATTATAGCCGAAACTTTTTTATCTCAGGCCCCTTGCGCCTCTGTCTTTGGCTTTGCGGCGCTGGGTTTGGTCACCAAAATTTCAGCCTTCATGAGGGTCTTTAAGTGCGCAATGTAGGCCTGCGTTTCAGCTGTGCCCCAGAGTTGGGTGAATTGCTGCTGAGCCTGCACCATGAGCGCTTTGTTTTCTGTTTCAGGCGGCAAGACCTTGGTTACACGGACCACTGCAAAACCTTGGTCTCCCAAATCAACCCCATTGATTGAAGGCAACTTGTTAGGATCGGCGCGCAGCACAGCGTCAACCACTTTGGGCAATTGCTTTTGTGTTTTCTCGCGTGAAATCACAATGGCACTTGGCAGGTTGTCAGCGCCTGTGCTGGCTTTGAGCGCAGTCAAACGTTGCTCGCCCTGGGCCTTGGCCATTTCAGAGGCCTTCTCTTGGGTTAAAGCTCGCTTAACAAAATCTTTGACTTCGGCCAAAGGCAAAGTTGCTGCAGGTTGATGCTTCACAACGCGAGCTGAGACCAAGGTGCTGGGTGCCACCTCAATGGCTTCGGTATTGCGCTGCTTTTGCAATGATGCTTCACTGAACAGTGCTTGCAACAAACCAGGATGACTCAAAACACCTTTGGCCTGTACTGCTTGACGCGCCACTTGATTGGCCTTTTGGATATTGAGTTTGAGTTTGTCTGCCACTGGTTTCAAGCTGTCTGACTGCTCGTAGACCGTGTTGGAAAAAGTCTCTGCCATCTCGGCATATTTGCGCTGAGCTTGTTGCTTTTTCAAGTCTGCTTCCATAGAGGGGCGCAGTGATTCAAAACTTTGAGCTTTGGCGGCCTTGATGTCAGTGAGTTGAATGATGTGGTATCCAAACTCAGATTCGACCAAGTCACTGATGTCAGATTTTCTCATGCTGAATGCCGCATCTTCAAAGGCTTTCACCATGGCGCCACGACCAAAGAAGTCTAAATCGCCACCTTTCACTGCAGAACCGGGGTCTTGTGAATTTTTACGAGCAACTTCGGCAAAGCTTGCGGGCTTGGCTTTTACCGACTTCAACAACTCTTCAGCTTTGGCACGTGCAGCTTTTTTCTCAGCATCTGGCGCCTCCTTGGCAGCGGTGATTAAGATATGGCTGGCTCGCCGCTCTTCCTTGCTGGACAAACGCTGCAAGTTTTGCTCGTAGTAAGTCTTTAAGTCTTGCTCGTTCAATGCAATCGATTGGCGCAGACTTTCGATATCGAGAACCACGAACTCAATGTCAGCAGATTCAGCAGATTGGTACTTCTCTTTGTGTTTGTCGTAATAGGCTTGTATGTCAGCTTCAGACACTGTGACTTTGCCAAGGTAATCGGCAGCCGGGAAATTCAAAATTTGAACTTCGCGTCGTTGCATAAAGGCGTTCATGGCCGTTTGGGTTTGAGCTACAGTGGCATATGCAGAAGCTTGAACACCCTGTATGACTTGACGATTTGACAAATCTGAGCGTACTTGCATTTCAAACATTTCAGGTGTCATACCTTGTGAGGCTGCAAGTTGTTTGTATCGCTCCATGTCAAGCTTGCCATCAGCTGTGCGCAAAGCTGCAATGGCAGGGCTTTGCTGCAACTCACGCGCTAAACGTGTGTCACTGGCCACCAACTGTAATTTTTGAGCTGCCGCTGCAATGACTTGGTCACGAACCAATCGCTCTAATGTGGCGTACTTGGCTTCGGGGGTATCAAACAACTTGACATCAATATTGGGCATAGATGCCCGAATGCGATCGACTTCGCGCTTGTGCGCGGCATCCCATTCAGATTGGCTAATTTTTTGACCGTTGACATTGGCAACGACACTGCCCTTGTCGTTGAATCGACTGTAGCCCTCAATGCCAAACATCGCAAACGAGGGAATGATGAGCAGGAACAATAAGCCCATCATGATCTTGGTGTTGTTGCGGACAAAATCAAACATGTGAGAACTCTCTGTGTAGTTACGCTGTAAATGTCTCAAAAAGACAAAAGGCGAACAACCTGTTCGCCTTTGCTTGGGGGTGGTGGGTGCTGACGGGGTCGAACCGCCGACCTACGCCTTGTAAGGGCGCCGCTCTACCGACTGAGCTAAGCACCCCCCTAATCAAAGATTAATTCAAGGCGTCTTTTAAAGCCTTGCCTGGGCGGAACTTAGGTACCTTGGCAGATTTGATCTTGATGGCAGCGCCAGTACGTGGATTGCGGCCAGCGCGAGCAGCACGCTTGGTGACCGCGAAAGTACCAAAACCGACCAAAGCGACAGTGCCGCCCTTTTTCAGAGTGGTGCGAACGGCACCAATGGTGGCTTCCAATGCGCGGCCGGCAGCAGCTTTAGAGATGTCTGCTTGTTTGGCAATGTGCTCGATCAATTCTGTTTTGTTCATACTAAGAACCTTAGAAAAAATAAGAGGACTCAAAATTTGAGTGACTCATGATTGTTAAAAATTTTTGTTTGAAGTTTAAAAAACTTCTGGGACAAAACATTGTCTCCGCAATGAATTTGTTGACTTCAATTTAAACAGACAAAACGCGCCTGTCAAATGGTTTTGTGTCTAGAAACCGTATTGCGACACGAATTCTAGACGCAAACTCAATGCCCGCAAGGGGGCTTCGCGAAAAAAATATTCAAGATCTAACAACTAGATCCCAAAAGTTCTCATAAAGCTGCAGCAATGGCTTTTCCAACGTCTTGCGTATTAGCAGAACCCCCAATATCTCCGGTGCGTGGCGCACCACTATTTGGTGCTAGCACTTTTTCAATGGCAGCCAAAACCGCATCGTGCGCAGGCTTGCAACCCAAAAATTCCAACATCATTGCACCGCACCAAATTTGACCGATAGGGTTTGCAATGTTCTTGCCTGCAATGTCTGGCGCAGAGCCATGAACAGGCTCAAACAAAGAGGGGTATTTGCGATCGGGATTGAGGTTGGCACTGGGGGCAATCCCAATGGTGCCCGTACAAGCCGGGCCCAAGTCACTCAAGATGTCACCAAACAAATTGCTGGCTACAACAACATCAAAGAAGTCGGGACGTTGCACGAAATGTGCAGTCAAAATATCAATGTGAAATTTGTCGACATGGATGCCTGGGTAGTTCTTGGCCATTTCGACAACGCGTTCGTCCCAGTAGGGCATGGTGATGGCTATGCCGTTTGACTTTGTGGCGCTGGTGAGATGCTTTTTAGGGCGTGTCTGCGCCAGCTCAAAGGCAAATTTCAAAACACGATCGACGCCAATGCGAGACATAACAGTCTCTTGCATCACAATTTCACGTTCGGTGCCAGGGTACATGCGCCCCCCAATGCTGGAATATTCACCCTCGGTGTTTTCGCGCACAATGTACATGTCAATTTCACCGGGCTGTCTGGGCGAGCCGTCTTTTCGCACGACGGGGGCAATGATGCCGGGCATGAGCCTGGCAGGACGCAAGTTGATGTACTGATCGAACTCACGGCGGAACAACAGCAAAGAGCCCCACAATGACACATGATCGGCAATTTTGTCGGGCCATCCCACTGCACCAAAGTAGATGGCATCGTGGCCGCCAATTTGGTCTTTCCAATTGTCGGGCAACATTTGGCCATGCTTTTCAAAGTAGTCCCAACTTGAAAAATCGAAATGATCAAATTCCAAATCGAGATTGAATTTTGAAGCCGCTGCCTCCATGACCCTCAGGCCTTCAGGCATGACTTCTTTGCCAATGCCATCGCCGGCAATGACTGCAATGCGTTTTTTAGCCATGTTTTTTCTCCTTAGATTTTATTCACGGGCCGAACGACCCAACTCACACCCCAGGCCGTGAGCGCAATGCCCACCAGTGTGAAAACGGTGATGGGCTCATCAAATAAGAACCAAGCCACCAAAGCAGTACAAGGGGGCACAAGGTACATCAAGCTGGTCACACTGGCAGCCGCGCCCTTTTGAATGAGCATGTACAGCAGTGAACTCCCTCCCAAGGTCAATCCTAATACAGACCATGCCATGGCACCCATGAACTCGGCATTGATTTGCACGGATTCAGTTTCTAACAGCGCCAAAGGGCTTGTGACTAGCAATGCCGCAAGTAATTGCACGGTATTGGCCGTTCGAACGTCACAAGGCTTCACAAAGCTTTTTTGGTAAAGCGTTCCCAAGGTAATGGAAAGCAGCGCCATGATGGCAAAACTCAAATTAAGCGCATTGACATGGTCCAACGCACTGCCCTGCTCAAGTTTGTGCCAGACCACCAAAAGCAGCCCACAAAAACCCAACAACAAACCAATCCATTGTCTTTGGCTGACTTTGTTTTCTAAAGTGGTATCCCTAGACGACAGCCAAATGGCGGTTAGCACAGGCTGGAGTCCCACAATGAGTGCCGACAAGCCAGAGCCCATGCCCGCCTTTACAGCCGCCCAGACACCGCCCAAATAGCCCGCATGCATGAGAATGCCGGTGATGGACAAGTGAAACCATTCCGAACGATTTTGCGGCCACCGCACATTTGCCCACCTAATCCAAATCAAAAAGCAGGCAATTGACAAAGCATAACGAAGCCATAAAAACGAAAATGGTGGCGCATGGGGCATACCAAAACGTGCAACGATAAAACCCGTGCTCCAAATAAGCACGAAGATCGCAGGCATGGCCCGAACCCAGCCAACGGAAGACTCTGAGTGATTCATTTCACTCGCGCGCGAATCTCAGGCAAGGCCTTTTGCATGTAGTAAATCATGGACCAAATGGTCAAGATGGAGGCGATCCATATCAGGATGGTGCCCCAAAAATGGGTGTCAATCACGCCGAACAGTTGCCCATTGAAAAGTAAAAACGGAATGGCCACCATTTGTACCGTTGTCTTGAGTTTGCCGACAAAATGAACTGCGACACTTTTGCTAGCTCCAATTTGAGCCATCCACTCACGCAAAGCAGAAATGGCAATTTCACGGCCAATGATGATCAAGGCCACAAAAACATGAACGCGGTGCAAGTGGACCAGCACCAGCAAAGAAGCACAGACTAAAAATTTGTCGGCTACTGGGTCTAAAAATGCTCCAAAGGAAGATGCTTGGTTTAATTTTCGGGCCAAAAAACCATCGAGCCAATCGGTGATTGCAAAAATCACAAACATGGTGGTGGCCAAAAAGTTGCGCGATTCAACAGGCAACTCGGTGTAGAACACGCCCACAATGAAGGGAATCGCGACGATGCGCGTCCAAGTCATGATGGTGGGAATGGTGAAAAACATGGGGAGTATTGTGTCACGCCTTGAAGTCAGTTTGCTGACACCAAGACGCCATTTTCAGTGGAGGGCCTGGTAAATGCTCTCTGCCAACTCCCTAGAGATTCCATCTACCGACATTAAGTCTTCAACACTGGCATCCTCGACGCCACGCACACCTCCAAAACGCTGCAACAGTTTGGCGCGTTTTTTGGGGCCAATGCCTGCTATTTCCTCTAAACGCCCGCCACCGACACGCACTTTGGCGCGTTGCGCGCGCATACCCGTGATGGCAAAACGGTGCGCTTCGTCCCTCACTTGTGCGACCAGCATCAAAGCTGCCGAATCTTTGCCCAAATAAACCTTATCTCGGCCATCCGCAAAGACCAACTCTTCAAGACCCACTTTCCGGCCCTCCCCTTTTTCTACGCCCACAATTAAGGCGAGGTCAAGGCCCAGCGCTTCAAAGACTTCCCTGGCCATCGAAACCTGTCCTTTACCGCCATCAATTAGCACCAAATCGGGCATGCGCAATTTGAGGTCAGTCTGGCCGGACTTCATGGCTTCTGCCAACTTGCCATATCGACGCATCAAGACCTGCCGCATGGCTGCGTAATCGTCCCCCGGTGTGATATCTTCAATTTTGTAACGCCGATATTCGCTGTTTTGCATTTTGTGATTTTGAAAAACCACACACGAAGCTTGTGTCGCTTCGCCAGATGTATGAGAAATGTCAAAGCACTCCATCCTCAAGGTATCCATGTCATCAGGCGCCAAGTCAAGAGCTTCAACCAAGGCTCTGGTTCGCGCTTGTTGCGAGCCTTCCTCGGCCAACAAACGCGCCAGTTGAATGGCCGCATTTTTTTCTGCCATTTCCAACCAAGATCTTCTTTGTTCGCGCGGGTTGTGCACCGCGTTCACTTTCATGCCCGACTGCAAAGTGATTGCATCAAGCACTTTGCCATCGATTTTTTCGCTGGTAATTAAAGTCGTTGGCACAGGAATGCTCAAGTAATGCTGCGCAATGAAAGCCTCCAAAACTTTCACCTCTAAAGTTTGCGCCACTGCACTGATATCATCTTCCAATGCCAGGTTCAGCATGGCGTGTCCATCTTCCACATGCGAGGGAAAATAAGGCCGATCACCCAAATGTCGCCCCCCTCGAACCATGGCCAAATTGACACAAGCCCTGCCTCCCTGCACCTTGACAGCCAAAATATCGACATCAGTGTCCGATACGTTGTCAACCGATTGTTGATGCAGGACGCGCGACAAAGCCGTCATCTGATTGCGTACTTCTGCTGCCATCTCAAATTCAAGCTTGTCGGCATGCGCCATCATGCGAGCTTCCATGGCCTTTAAAACGGCCTGCGTCTCGCCGCGCAAGAAAGCCTCTGCTTGTGCAACATCTTGCGCATATTGCGTCACCGAGACAACACCCACACAAGGTCCAGAGCAACGTTTGATTTGATACAACAAACAAGGTCGAGTGCGGTTAGAAAAAACCGTGTCCTCACAAGTACGCAGCCTGAAAACTTTTTGTAAAAGTTGGATCGTTTCCTTCACAGCCCATGCACTGGGGTAAGGCCCGAAGTAACGGTGTTTTTTTTCAACACCTCCGCGGTAGTAGGCAATCCTTGAATATTCTTCTGCCTTGACCACAGGCTTGTCTTCGCTGGTGAGCTTGGCAGATCGGATGTCTTGGCGCGTCGCGCCAGTACCAGACACTTTGAGGTAGGGATAGCTTTTGTCGTCGCGAAACAAAATATTGAACTTGGGGCTCAATGTCTTGATCAAATTATTCTCAAGCAGCAAGGCTTCGGCCTCCGAACGCACCACCGTGGTTTGCATCCGTCTGATCTTGCTAATCATGTGCCCAATGCGGGTACCGCCATGGTCTTTCTGAAAATAACTGCTAACGCGCTTTTTTAAATTCCTGGCCTTACCAACGTACAAAACTTGATCTTCCGCATCGAAATAGCGATAAACCCCAGGCA
>CANNNB010000025.1 GCA_947505995.1 Comamonadaceae bacterium | reverse complement strand
TGGACCACAGCACTCACTGGATCGTTTTGTGTCGAGCTCCAACTGGGGCTTGACCTGGGCGGCGAGACAACTTGCATCCAGTCGTCGACAGAAAATGAGGGCAAATTGATTGAAGCCGTCACACCTGATTCCGAGGTCGAGGTGTTGGGCGTGTTTAATTTTTCGCCCAGCTGCCAGCCGCCCTTCATGACGCGCGGCTCTGTGCCGCTCAGATCTCGCAAATAGGAAGCGGACAAAAACCGGCCCCAAGTGAATTGAATTTGATCGCGCTGCGCTTTGCTGGCGTTTGATGAGCCAACACTTTGAACCACGTTTTCAAACTTGAATGAAAGCTGCTCTTCTGCCCGTTTGTTGAGGGGTGCAGGCAAATTCAAGGCCAAGCCTTCAAGATCCGATTGAACGCTCAACTCGCTTTGTCCGCCTTTAAAACCAAGGCTGGCCGTATAGGAGCTTGCGCCACTGGCATGTTCTGCTAGCAAGCTGAGTGCGGGAATTTCTTTGGCTTGACGCAAACCACTGGCGCTCACCTGTCCTTGAATGCGAATGAAGGGATTGGCCTCCGTGCTTCGTGGTGCAAGCTTTCTGGCGCCGCCTTCAAACTTGATGGGGCCACCCAAAAATTGAGCACCGATGCCAGCCAAACTAAAGCCAGCCTCCGTGAATTGAATGGTGCCCTGTGCTTTTTCAATGATGGGCAACCCAGATTGCATGCGAATGTCATTGCCGCTTAAAGCGATGCTGCCTTGAAGGCTGGTTTTTTCAAGATCTGAGAGCGGCAAGGACAACTTCAAGCGCGAAGTTAACAAGCCCGTGCTACTGGCTTGTGCCAGTGCGCCGCCAAGCATGTTGTTGACAGGTGAAAGCCGCAACTCATTCAAGACGGCGCTGGCATTGGCCTTTGATTCGCCTTGAACGTTGACCGTCAGTGGGCCGCTAAGAATGGGAATTTCAGCTTTGATTTGCGTGAAGGGAATGCTGCCCCATTTGCCCGATGCGCCATTGACTTTGAAGTTGAGTCGGTCAAGCACGATGTCACCGTTGACGCTGCTCATGACCGGCCAAACCCCTTCAGTGCTTGCATTGCGGTTTGTCATGTTGGGGTTTGCCGGAGGAACGTAGGCATATTGAGCTTCTTTGACTTTGCCTGCCACTCTGAACTCACCCTCTTTGGGGTTGGCAAAGGGAAGTTGTTTCAAGTCGCCCTTGATTTTCACGCCAACGTTTTGAAGGCTTCCTTTTAAAACCGAGTCACGCACATAGTGGCGAGCGCTTTGGGAAATACTCAAGGGCAGATATCGATGGACACGCGATGCATCGCCTTGTTGGATGCTGCCCTGTAAATCCAAAACGCCAAAGCTGTCTGGGAACGGACTGGGCTTCCAGCTGCCTTTGAAATCACCTTTGAGATCTGCATTTTTCAAGCTCAATTGCCACTCGGGTATCAGCAGCTGATTTTTTTGCTGTTGCCACTTGATGGCCAATTGCATTTTTTCCATTGGGATACGTGGATCTTCAAGAATGCGATTGATTTGCAAGGCCCCTTTTTCTATCGATGCCTTGACATTGCCGCCCTCTGCGTTCATGTCGAAGCTGATGTTTGCATTCTCAATGCCTGGCCAGTTTTCGGAGGAAGAGCCGGGTTTTCCGCCCTCAAAATAGAAGTTATCAAACCGGCCGTTAGCCACTTGCACTTGGTACGTTTTGTCTGCGCCAGTGTTTTTTTCCCCCCACTCAATGTGCAGCGGGTTGACCAAGCCACTGACTTTGTGTTCAAGCAAGGTTTGGCGGGCGGGCTCTGGCAATGGCAGTTGGAGTGCAATGCTTCTAAGCGCAAGCAAGTCTAATTTGTCCCCATGAAAACGGCCTTGAGCACTGTCGCCCTTTTCCGCTTCAAGATAAGAAAGGCTGATATTCCCGCCAGGCCAATGCAAACCATCGGCGGTGTCAAATCGCAAACCTTCAGTTGAAAAATCAAAGCCACGCGCCATTGGTTTGAACGACAAACGTCCCGCGATGCTCTTGAATGACAAAGTTTCTAATTCTGGACTGAGTTGTGCTTTGGCGTTCTCTAGAATCAGATCGGCAGTGGCCTGTTGGAGCTTGCCCTGTTTTAAATCTAGCCACATGCGAAGTGCGCCTTGGCCCTGCGTGGCGTTGACTTTCCAAGGCAGATGGGGCCCCAGTTGTGACAGGTTCACATCTGAGAATTCGGCATGAAGCTGACCGCTCCAATCTTTGACTCGCCCTGCGTGAGTCGACAACAGGCCACGACGCAGATCGCCCATCAACACGAACCGGGCGCCCCAACCTTGCGGGGGTGTGGCATCAAGTCGCCATTGGTGATGACGTGCAGAATTGCGCAAGACCCATGAAACTTGATTCAAATTCACGGCCGCCTTGTCACGGCTTAATGGGTTGAACTCGTCGGTCCAAACCACGGTGCCGTTTTGCACAAGAATCTCTTTTTGAGAAAAAACCCAGTCGGCGACAGCCGAGTCGGGCGAGTCCTCTTTTTTCAAGGCGAGTCCCGCAATTCGCCATTCACCTGTTTCGGTTCGGCGAATGTCCAAGGTGGGAGAGTCGATGACCAACTGCTCGACGCCGAGCTTGAGCACCGATTGAACACTGATTGCAAAAATGACTTTGGGTAAAGTGAGGGCCTTTCGACCTTCTGGGTCCAACAAGCTGAGGTCATGGATTTCGAAAGTCGGCATCCAACCAGACGAAACGGCCAACAAGCTACCCATTTGAACCGGTATCCCAAGGGCTTGCGTGGCGATGTTTTCGAATTTGGGCCTGAAGTCTTCAATTCGGGGCACAATCCAAAAATGCAACGCAGCCCAAGCCATGGCCAAGAGAAAGCCGCTCACCAACAAAACCCACGCGGCGAAGCGCACGGCACTGCTGCAAATTTGGGCAAGGGTAGAAAACTTCAACATTCGACTCACGTTATGGACATAAAGACCTAGGCAGGGAATTATGACCGCGACAAGCCCACTTGAGACACAACACGCCATGGATTCAAAACGTCCTCTGCCGCTCTCAGAAGGGTCGCGTTTTTTTCAGCGGCTTCAAAGGCGCTATACCGACGTCTTTGCGACTTTGCCAGCAGGCGTGCCACACCGAGAGTTATTGACACAGGTCTACCAACGATTGCGCAGCCAAGGTCACGAGGTGGGGCCGGCATTGCGAATCTTGCGTCAATGGACCATGTACCACCTGGTTACATTGGACTGTGAGCAAGACGCCTCACTTGAAACCATTACCCTGGGGGTGACCCACCTGGCGGAAATGGCCCTCGACGAAGCCTGTCAGCAGGCCTTCCATGACCTTGATGCAAGGCACGGCGCACCGCTTTTGCCATCTGGCGAAAGAGCAGAGTTTTGGGTGGTCGGTATGGGCAAGCTGGGTGCGCGAGAGCTCAATGTCTCAAGTGACATCGACCTCATTTATGTGTACGACGAGGACGGCGAAACGGCCGGTAACGCACAGGGCTTAGGCAAAATTTCGGTGCAAGAATATTTCAGCCGCGCAGTCAAAGCCATCTTTACATTGCTGGGTGAAATCACAGAACATGGTTTTGTGTTTCGCATGGACTTGGCGCTCAGGCCCAACGGCAATTCAGGGCCCAGTGTGGTCTCATTGGGCGCACTTGAAGAATACTTGTTGGTCCAAGGCCGTGAGTGGGAGCGATTTGCATGGATGAAAAGCCGGGTAATCGCACCCAGAAGCGCCATCCAAAATGGCTCTGCCGCCAAGCTTCGCAGTGTTGTTTTACCCTTTGTTTTCAGACGGTATTTGGACTACAACGTTTTTGAGTCCTTGAGAACCTTGCACCAACAAATTCGCGATCATGCTGCCCAAAGAAGCGCCGGACATCCCGAGCGTGCCAACGATGTCAAGCTTTCAAGAGGCGGCATTCGTGAAATTGAATTCACGGTGCAACTGTTGCAGGTGGTTCGGGGCGGGCAGTTTCCAGAGCTGCGAACTCGCCCCACCCTCGATGCCATCAAGCGCGTGGCCAAAGCGGGGCTAATGCCTGAAGAAACCGCAAAGGCACTGACCCAAGCCTATGAATTTTTGCGCAAAGTAGAACATCGAATTCAGTACTTAGACGATCAACAAACGCATGTGCTACCCACTCAAGACCACGATTTGCAGTGGATTGCCAAAACCATGGCGTATGGTTCGAGCTCTGACTTTCTAACCGATTTAGATGCGCACCGCGAAGTCGTGGCGCATGAGTTCGATATTTTGTTGGGGGGTGATCGGCAGTGCAAGTCATGTCAGACGAGCGCTGCGCGAGAGCGCCCCGAGTTAGAGGCCGTGTTGGACCTGTTTCAGGGAGAGGCTCGAAAACGCTTGGCCCATTGGCAAGACAGCCCCAAGGTCAAAAGCCTTAGGGACGATGCAAGAGGCCGCTTAATGCGCTTGTTGCAGCGCACCGCCCAATGGCTCCAAGAAGGCCGGGTCGAAGAGGATGCCGTGGTCCGCATGGCAGACTGGATGGAGCCATTGATGCGCCGCGAAAGTTACTTGGCCATGATGCTGGAGCGCCCAGCTGTTCATGAAAGGTTGCTGCGCTTGTTGGGCGCGGCCAAATGGCCCGCCCGCTATTTGGTTCAGCATCCAGGCGTGATTGATGAGTTGGCCAATGGCGATGTGTTGCAACAAAGGTTCGTGGCGCAAGACTTTGAGTCTGAGCTACAGGCCCGGCGGGCAGCCTTAAAAAGAACCGATGAAGATGACGAAGAGAACTTGTTGAACTTGCTTCGCCGCGCCCATCATGCCGAGGTTTTCCGAACCTTGGCGCGAGATGTGGAGGGGCGTTTGACCGTGGAGCAGGTGGCCGACGACTTAAGCGCCATGGCCGATGCCGTATTGCGTGTCACGGCCGAATGGTGTTGGTCGTGTTTGAAAAATCGACACCGAGAGGCGCCGCTGTTTGGCATAGTGGCTTACGGCAAATTGGGTGGCAAAGAGCTAGGTTATGGCAGCGATTTAGACATTGTCTTTGTCTACGAAGATGCCGATGAGCGGGCACAAGAGGTCTATGGCGCTTTTGTCCGAAAGCTCATTAATTGGTTCACGGTCAAAACCTCCGAGGGCGATTTGTTTGAAATCGATACGGCGCTTCGTCCCAATGGAAGTTCAGGTTTGTTGGTGACCACTTTCTCCGCATTTGAAGACTATCAACAACAAAGAGGCAGCAACACCGCGTGGACCTGGGAGCACCAGGCTATGACGCGCGCACGCTTTGTCATGGGCCATGAGGCCATGGCCAACCGCTTTAACCAGGTTCGTCGCAGCGTCATCAGTGCACCGCGTGATGAAACCTCTTTGAAGTCTGAAATCGTCACCATGCGCAATCGGGTCAGATCGGCACACACCATCAAGCAAGACCTTTTTGATGTGAAGCACAGCCCGGGTGGCATGGTCGATGCCGAGTTTGCAGTTCAGTATTTGGTCCTCATGCACGCCTGTGCGCACCCGGAAATGGCCGACAACGTGGGCAATATTGCGTTGCTTCAGCGCGCCGAAGAGGCAGGGTTGCTGCCCAAGGACGTCGGTTTGAAGGCTTCTACGGCCTACCGCGAGCTGCGCCGTGTGCAACACAAAGCGCGCCTGAACGAGGCGCCAACCCAGGTGCCACAAGCCGACCTGCAAAAAGAAAGAGAAGCTATTCTGACATTTTGGCGGGCTGTCTTTCCTGACGCTGCAAAGGGATTAAACAGCCCGTGACAAGATAAAAAAATAGAAGTAAACTGTTCAGTCACAAAACAGAATGGACAGTTCAATGACTTTCATCAGGCTTTTCCAATCATTGGCCTTGGCGCTTTGGCTGCTGAGCATGTCATCCAGCTGGGCGCAGTCAACGACCCCGGCCAACGCGCTGTCAGCAGCGTGCCCCGCCTTGCTGAACCATACATTTCCAAGACTACAAGATGAAAAACCTCAATCGCTGTGCCAATACAGTGGCAAGGTCATCTTGGTGGTCAACACCGCCAGTTATTGTGGCTTCACGTCGCAGTACAAGGGCCTAGAAGCGGTCTACGGCCAATACAAAGACAAAGGCTTGGTGGTTTTGGGCTTTCCTTCCAACGACTTCGCACAGGAAAAATCCAGTAACCAAGACATCGCCGATTTTTGCGAAAGCACCTTTGGTGTGAAGTTCCCGATGTTTACAAAAACAGCGGTCACTGGCGATGCGGCCGCACCCTTTTTCAAGCAGTTGGCACAGGACCCTGGCCAAAGGCCCAAGTGGAATTTTTACAAATACTTGATTGGCCGCGACGGCAAGCTGATTGACAGCTACAACAGCATGACAAGCCCTGAAAGCAAAAGCTTGGTGCAGGCCATTGAGAAAAGCCTCGCTCGAAAAGCATCCTGAGCTTTGCACAATTAGGACCCATTGGAACCCAGAGAAAGAGCAACATCTTGAAGTACAAAAAGATTGCCATTGTTGGTTCGGGCATTTCAGGTTTGGCTGTGGCGCACAGCCTTCAAGGCCAAGCCGATATCACGCTGTATGAGGCCGGTGCCTACTTTGGCGGGCATGCCAACACCGTGGACATCACCTTGCCCACCGACAAAGGTTTGCTCACCTACGGCGTGGACACTGGCTTTTTGGTTTTCAACGAAAGAACCTATCCCAACTTGATCAACTTGTTTTCGGAGTTGGGTGTCGAGACAGCCTTGTCCGACATGTCGTTTTCTGTGCAAGCACCCAAGGCCTGGGGCCAAGAGGCCTTGGAATGGAGTGGCAGCAACTTAGACACTGTTTTTGCACAACGCAGAAATTTACTTCGACCAAAATTCTTAAAGATGTTGTACGACGTTTTGCGCTTCAACAAACTGTGCACGCGCATTGCGCAGCAGCAAGCAGAAAGTGAAATGCGGCAGCCACTTTCTGAATTTTTAAAACAACACGGCTTCAGCGATGCCTTTAAGAACTGGTATTTCTTACCCATGATGGGGTGCATTTGGAGTTGCCCAACCGATCAAATGTTGGCCTTTCCAGTGGCCACCATGATTCGCTTTTGTCATAACCATGGCCTGATTCAAGTGAGCAATCGCCCACGCTGGTTCACCGTAAAGGGCGGCTCACGCAACTATGTTGAAAAAATCGTGAGCGGCATTGCCGATAAGCGATTGAACACGCCCGTCCAAATGATTGAGCGCGACGAAGACGGGGTGCGCGTGATGACTGAAAACCATGCAGAACGCTTTGACGAAGTGGTGGTATGTACGCACTCGGATCAAGCCTTGCAATTACTCAGAGCACCAAGCCCGTCCGAGTCGCAATGCTTGTCGGCCATCCGTTACCAAGACAATGTGGCGGTCTTGCACACCGATGAAAAAGTGTTGCCAAGCCGGCACAAGGCTTGGGCGGCATGGAATTATGTGCGCGCAGAAAATGACCAGCAAGAAAATAGCAGAGTGTGCTTGCACTATTTGCTGAACAAATTGCAACCACTGCCCTACTCTCAGGCGGTTGTGGTGTCGCTTAATCCAACGCAAAGCATTGATCCGCAAAAAATCATTCAAACCATTGATTACGCTCACCCCGTGTTTGATTTGCCAGCCATTGATGCGCAGCAACATTTGCATCAAATACAAGGCCAGCAACATACTTGGTATGCAGGTGCTTGGCTTGGCTATGGCTTTCATGAAGATGGCCTGAAGTCTGGTTTGTCGGTGGCCAGAGAGCTGCTCAAGAGGGTCAATGCATGAACTCGGGCGGCGTACTGTTGGGGCACGGTCAAGTGCGACACGTTCGCCTGCGCCCAACGCGTCACGCCTTTGATTACAGCGCTTATTTTTTGATGCTACCGATGAGGCATTTGCAGGCCTTGGCCAACAAAGTTTCAAACAATGGCATGTCAAACCGCACAGAGCTTTCAATCAACAAAGCTGGCTTGTTGTCTTTTTTTGATGCCGATCATGGCGATGGACGCCTGCCCCAAAATGGCGGCGCGCTGGCCTGGATCGAAGAACTGCTTGCCAGTGAAAACATCCATGACGCCAAGGGTGAAATTTGGCTCCAAACATTTCCAAGAGTGTTGGGATATACCTTCAAGCCAGTGAGCTTTTGGTATTGCCATCGATCTGACAATACGCTGGCAGCCATCTTGGCAGAAGTCCACAACACCTTTGGCGAGCGCCATTGTTATTTGTTGCCAGACCCAAAATTTGGCCGCTCCGAACACGCCAACAAGATTTTTCATGTCTCGCCATTTTGTGATGTCAAAGGTCAATATGAATTCAGGTTCATGCGCACGACGCAAGCGGATGTTGAGCGGATTGTTGCCCGGGTTGACCATGGCGATGACAGCGGCCCTTTGATTCAAACCAGCATCAGCGGCGCTTTGGTGCCAGCCACGCGCGAAGAAATTCGGCGTACTTTTTGGCGCTATCCCTTGTTTACATTTGCTGTTGTGCTTCGCATTCACTGGCACGCCCTCTTACTTTGGCTTAAACGCGTGCCATTCATGACCAAACCAGAGCCGCCCTCTGAATTGGTCTCACGCGCACAAGTCTCCCCAACGATTATTTCGAAAATCAGCTGATCATGAACTCCAGTCCCTCAACCAGCACCTCATTCGAGCTTCAATCTGCACCCATGGCCGTTCGCAGAGTTTTGCAATTGCTTGAAAAAATGGAACACGGCACTTTGACGGTCCAGTTTCCCGACCGCAGCACCAAGGTGTTTGGCCAATCGTCAACCCTCCACGCCGCCATCAGCCTTCAAAACTGGAACGTCTTCACGGCCAGCTTGAAGTCGGGCGACATTGGTTTTGCAGAGTCTTACATTGCCGGAGATTGGAGCACGCCATCATTGAGCGACTTGCTGCGGGTCATGATTCAAAACAGACGCGTGATCGACGATTTGATTTTTGGGTCTTGGTGGGGCCGAATGGCCTACCGCATCAAGCACTTGCTCAATCGCAATCACAAGGCCAATAGCCGGAAAAATATTCATGCGCACTACGATTTGGGCAACGCGTTTTATGAACTCTGGTTAGATGGCACCATGAACTATTCCTCTGCTTTGTTTGAGGGTGATTTTAGCCAAAGCATGGGCGATGCTCAGCGCGCCAAGGTCCGTCGTGCGTTGCGCATGACCGATGTGGGTGTGGGTTCGCGGGTGCTTGAAATTGGTTGTGGTTGGGGTGCTTTGGCCGAAATGGCAACACAAGACTTTGGCGCCAGTTTGACTGGCGTGACATTGTCGACCGAGCAGCTTGCTTTTGCCAATGCGCGAATGAAATGGAACGGCAAATCTGAAAAAACAGACTTGCGTTTGCAAGACTACCGCGACATTGATGATGGCCCATACGACGCCGTCTGTTCGATCGAAATGATTGAAGCGGTTGGCCAAGAGTTTTGGCCAACCTACTTTCAAACCATCAGCCAACAATTGAAGCCTGGCGGCAAGGCCTGCATTCAAAGCATTGTGATTGACGATGCGCTGTTTGATCGCTATGTAAAGTCGACAGACTTTATTCAGCAGTACATTTTTCCTGGCGGGTGTTTGCCAAGCCCCTCCGAGTTCAGAAGACAAGCCCGCTTGGCAGGTTTAGAGGTGATTGATGAGCTGAAGTTTGGGCCCGATTACGCAGAAACTTTAAGGCGTTGGCGGCATGACTTCATGGCCCAGGAAGCGCAGGTCTTGAAATTGGGATTCGACGCTAAGTTCATTCGTTTGTGGGAGTTCTATTTGGCTTATTGCGAGGCCGCATTTGATGAAGCCAACACGGATGTCATTCAGTTCACCTTGCAGAAAAGGCATTGAAGTGTCTTCTCTTCGCCTTCAACGTCGTTTTTCATGGGGCCTGGGCATGTGCTTGCTCGCATGCCACGTGAGTTTGAATTTGGCGCATGCATCGCCACTCTTGCTGCCGGGGGTTAAACCCTCCACTCAACAACGCTTGAGCATTTGGGGCTTTGACGTTTATGACGCGCGTCTCTGGTTGCGCCCTGGCTTTTCCATGACAAGCTATTCGGCGCACGCGTTCGTTTTGGAGGTGTCTTACCTCAGAAGCTTGGAAGGCGAAGCCATTTCAAAAAGGTCCATCGATGAAATGCGCAAAGTCGGCGCATTCTCGCGCGACCAAGAAAGTAATTGGCTTAAAGCCATGTTAGATATTTTTCCGAACGTTCAAAAAGGCGATCGACTTCAGGCGGTCAATGCGCCCAACGTTGGCGTCGAATTTCTATTGAACGACAAAGTCATTGGTCGCATTCAGGACCCCTTGTTTGCGCAGCTGTTTTTTGGAATCTGGCTGCACGAGTCAAGCTCTGCGCCTGCTCTCAGGCAAGCGTGGATGAAGGGCCTATGAGCGCGCTTGAACACATCACGCACAAGCAAAGCATGAGCTATGGCTTGTTGGCATTGCCGCTGGCTTTTGTGGCTTTGCCCATGTACGTGAATTTGCCGCATTTCTATGCCACCCAGTTTGCAGTGCCTTTGACAAGTTTGGGGGCTGTGTTGCTTTTCAGTCGCCTGATAGATGCCGTGGTTGACCCCATGCTGGGACGTTTGAGTGATGCTTTGTACACGCGTTCTTCTTTGAGTGTTTTGGGCGTGGCCTTGGCCTATGCGGTGGGCTTGTTGCTTTCATTTGCCGCGCTCTTTTTCCCTCCCACTTTCACAGAACCTTTTTCTTTTGTGATCTGGGTTGGCGTGTGGATTACCTTGTGCCACCTTAGCTACAGCGGGCTGAGCATTCTTCATCAAGCGTGGGCCTCGAGAGTGGGCGGCGGTGCAAGCCAACAAAGCCGCATCGTCGCATGGCGCGAGGGGGCGGGTTTGGTGGGTGTGGTCACTGCATCTGCATTGCCCGTGATGGCCGGTTGGCTGTCAACCACTGTTTTCTTAGGCGTGATGTTGTTGCTGGGTCTTGTGGTTTGGTCGCGTGTGCTGCGCCAACCACGGATTGAAAAAGACAGCCATACTGAGTTGACGGACAAAGACAATTACTTGCCACTGAGGCAAATTAGTTTTCGCAAACTGCTATTGGTTTTTTTGTTGAATGGCATTGCCAGTGCCGTGCCTGCTGGCTTGGTCATGTTTTTCATCGAAGACCAAATTCAGGCTTCTGCTGCCATGTCGCCATGGTTCTTAGGCGTCTATTTTTTGTCGGGCGCACTGTCATTGCCTTTGTGGCTCAAACTTGTGCGCTCACAAGGGTTGGCAAAGGCCTGGCTAATCGGAATGGCTTTGGCCATCGTGAGTTTTGGCAGTGTTGTTTTTTTAGGCCCTGGCGATGAAATCGCTTTTCTAGCAGTTTGCCTGGCATCGGGTTTAGCCTTGGGCGCAGACCTTGTGGTGCCTGCTGCCATGTTGAACCGCGTGATTGACAAATTGGGACATCGAGGCCGTGCAGAAGGCCTTTATTTGGGTTGGTGGAATTTGGCCAGTAAGTTGAATTTGGCCTTGGCCGCGGGGCTGTGCTTGCCGCTGCTTTCTTATTGGGGTTACTCGCCAGGGACTCAAACGGCGGAAGGTTTGAGGGCGTTGTCTTTGGCTTATGGCGTTTTGCCATGTGTGCTAAAGCTCTTGGCGTTGGCTGTTTTGTTTGTGTTTTGGATTCAACCGTCGGCGCGGCAGCCGGCATCTAGGAGTGATGGATGAACAGACGTCTGTGGTTAAAAAGTATTTCGCAAAGCTTAAGCGCGCCTTTTCTTGCTAGAGCAGGCACAGTGAGTTTGGCGGCTGGTAGCGCGCTGGGTTTGTCAGCTTGTGCAGGCCCTCAAATCGCTGACTATGCGGCACAAACACCCCTGCTAGATTTGCGCACGTATTTCAGTGGAACAGTGGACGCATGGGGCCTCTTCACCGATCGAAGTGGTCGGGTGGTTAAAAGATTCACAGTGGTCATGGATTGCAAGTGGCAAGGTGACGAAGGTGTTTTGGATGAAGCCTTTACCTATTCAGATGGCACACAACAACGCAGAATCTGGCGTTTGAAGGCCTTGCCTAATGGCCGCTACGAAGGTCGTGCAGACGATGTGGTGGGCATGGCTTCGGGTCAAACCAAAGGCAACGCGTTTCAATGGCAATACACCTTGGCCTTGCCTGTTGATGGCGCCGTTTGGAACGTCCAATTTGACGATTGGATGTATTTGATGGACGACCGCGTGATGTTAAACAAAGCAGTCATGAGCAAGTTGGGCGTCACATTGGGCGAAGTCACCTTGTCGTTTACTCGGCGAGAGCCCATTGCGGCCGGAGGTAAGTCATGAGCCTGCAGGCGGCCAAAATGACAACGCCGCTTAACAGCGCATCGCCGCCACTGACACCCCTCAAGCGTCGATGGGGCGCGCCCCTGAATCAGCCAATTCAAAACTGGCAAGGCCGCCGTGTTTGGTTGGTCGGCGCCTCCAGTGGCATTGGTTTGGCTTGCGCAAAAGCTTTGCAGGCGGCTGGTGCCCATGTGATTGTTTCGGCACGCGATTTGGGTACCTTGTCTGAGTGGGCCGCAGCCTGTAAAACAGAGGGCTTGCCCGTTGAGTTAATGTCTTTGGACGTGACCGACGCCTTGCAGGTGAAATATGTGGCCCGGCAACTAGCCGCAGCCGGCTCTTTAGACTTCTTGCTTTATTGCGCCGGACATTACCGCGCACAGCGTGCGACAGATTTTGATTTAAATGACATGCTGCGCCACCAGGATGTGAATTACAACGGCTTGCTACGGGTCTTGGATGCGGTGTTGCCCATGTTCTTGCAGCAAGGACAGGGCCATATCAGTTTGGTGAGCAGTGTGGCAGGTTGGCGGGGATTGCCAAATGGCTTGGCCTATGGCCCTACCAAGGCTGCTATGACGCATCTTGCAGAAACTTTGTACATGGACCTTCAAGACAAGGGCATTGGTGTCAGTGTGATAAACCCAGGCTTTGTAGCGACGCCCCTGACCGCCCAAAACAATTTTCAAATGCCTGCACTGATCTCACCTGAAGAGGCGGCAAAAGCCATGTTGGATGGGTGGTCTAAAGGCCTGTTTGACATTCATTTTCCCAAGCGATTTACGGCGTGGTTGAAGTTGTTGCGCTTATTGCCTTACCGGGCATATTTTTCGTTGGTGCGTCGATTTACTGGACTTTGACCATGAGCCACCGCCAGAGATTTGCTGAAATTGCCCATTTCTTTGAGGCCCTGCAACCGCAGAATTTGGTTCAATTGAAAACCTTTTACAGTGAGCAAGCGCGCTTCAAAGACCCCTTCAACGAAGTTCAGGGCGTTGAGGCGATAGAGAAAATTTTCAGCCACATGTTTGAATCGCTTGATAACCCGCACTTTGTCATCACCGCTCAGGTGGTAGACGGCCATCAAGCCTTTCTGACTTGGGATTTCAAGTTTCGCTTTAAGCGTTTTGACACCACCACCGAGCAGATTGTGCTTGGTACGACGCATTTGGTCTTGGACGATCAAATGCGCATCACCTTGCACCGAGATTATTGGGATGCAGCGGAAGAGCTTTATGAAAAGCTGCCGTGGGTGGGTGGCTTGATGCGCTGGCTTAAAAAGCGCGCCAACTCATAGCCTAGGCCAATTTGAAGATGGCCGCATGATGCGCGTGTTTATTTGGGCAGGCTGTCGACGAAACTTTGTCGCTGCATGAGCTTTTCGTGCAGCTTGTCAAGGTTGGGATAAGTCTCGCGCCATTGAATGCTTGGAAAGCGAAAGTCCAAATAGCCTAGGGCACAACCGACGGCAATATCGGACAAACTGAGGTGTGCACCCGAGCAAAAGGGTTTGTCTGCTAAGCCTTGAGACATGGCGCGCAAGGCTTCGGAAATTTTGTGAAGCTGACGGTCAATCCACGGTTGACTGCGTTGCTCAGCAGGGCGATGTGGCCATACGGCCTCCATGCGTGCCAACAAGGCGGCATCAAGAAGTCCATCCGACAACGCCTCCCAGGTTTTCACTTCTGCACGCTCTCGGCCGTTGGTGGGAATCAACTTACCAACAGGAGAAAGGGTGTCCAAATACTCTACGATTACGCGAGAGTCAAAAAGAGCCTCCCCCCCTTCAAGGACCAAACACGGCACTTTGCCAAGGGGATTAGACGCATGAATGGTGGTGTTGGCTGACCAAACGTCTTCGGCCACCATGCGGTAGTCCAACTTTTTTTCTGCCATCACGATGCAGACTTTGCGGACGTAGGGGCTGGTAGGTGAACCGATCAGTTTCATGGTTTGTAAGTGTCAAAAAGTGTCAAAAAGCAGTCGTCAGAGGGATGCATTCTAGAGGAATCTAAAAGATGTTTCCTTGTAAGGGCGAGAACTTACAATGTAGCCATGACTTCTTCTCCCCTCTCCGCCCTTTCTCCGTTGGACGGTCGTTACGCCAACAAACTCAATGCCTTGCGACCCCTCATGAGCGAGCAGGGTTACATGCATCGGCGCGTCCAAGTTGAAATTGCATGGTTCATTGCATTGTCGGATGCCGGCTTTGAGGAGTTCAAGCCGCTGTCTTTGGGGGCAAGACGTTACTTAACCGGCTTGGTCACGCAGTTTGCAGAGCAAGACGCCTTGGCCATCAAAGAGATTGAGAAAACCACCAACCACGATGTGAAGGCTGTTGAGTATTGGATCAAATCCAAATTCAAAGATCGCCCCGAGTTAGAGCAGGCCTCCGAGTTTGTGCACTTTGCCTGTACCAGCGAAGACATCAACAACACCAGCCATGCTTTGCAACTCAAAGGCGCAAGACAGAAAGTCATCTTGCCTGCGCTCGATGAGGTCATTGCGCAATTGCGAAGCATGGCGCATGCCTATGCCGCAATCCCTATGTTGAGCCGCACGCATGGCCAAACGGCCAGCCCCACAACCGTTGGCAAGGAAATCGCCAATGTGGTGGTCCGATTGCGCACCACGCGCGAGAAAATTGCTGAGGTGCCACTCAAAGCCAAAATGAATGGCGCAGTTGGCAATTACAACGCACACCTTTCTGCTTGGCCAGACTTTGATTGGGAAGGCTTTTCAAAATCTGTCGTCGAAATGCCTGAATCTACGGAGCCAGGTGCTTCGGCAGAACACTGGGGTTTGGGCTTGTCATTTCAGCCCTACAGCATTCAAATTGAGGCGCACGACTACATGGCTGAATTGTTTGATGCCGTGGCGCGCACCAACACCATCCTGATCGATTTGTCGCGTGACGTTTGGGGTTATGTGAGCTTGGGATATTTCAAGCAACGCTTGAAAGCAGGCGAGATTGGCTCTTCCACCATGCCTCACAAAGTCAACCCTATTGACTTTGAGAACGCAGAAGGAAATCTGGGTTTGGCCAATGCGGTGCTTAAACACATGTCCGAAAAATTGCCTGTCAGCCGTTGGCAGCGCGACCTGTCTGACTCGACAGTCCTGCGCAACATGGGTGTGGCGCTGGGCTATACCGCCTTAGCCTATTCGTCTCTCATGAACGGTTTGAAAAAGTTAGAGTTGAACGAAGAAGCCTTGGCGCAAGACTTAGATGCATCTTGGGAGGTTTTAGCAGAGCCAATCCAAACGGTCATGCGGCGCTATGGCGTGCAGGGAGCTTACGAAAAATTGAAAGAAGTCACACGCGGAAAAACCGTGACATCCGAAGCTTTGCACGGACTGATTCGCGGACTTGAAATACCGCAAGCCGAAAAAGACCGATTGTTGTCAATGACGCCAGCTAGCTACATTGGCAAAGCCATTGAGCTGGCCCGACGCGTTTAATCGGGCCTCCTCGAGCTCAGACCCAATGGCCCTCAAATCTACGATCTACAAAGTCAATCTTTCAATAGCCGACATTGACAACAGCTACTACGCTGACCATGCGCTCACCCTAGCGCGGCACCCCAGCGAAACCGATGAACGCATGATGATCCGCCTGTTGGCATTGGCCCTCAATGCCTTCAAATTACAAGCCGATTTAAATGGCGATGGCGTTTTGGCGTTTGGCTCGGGCTTGTCCGACCCCGACGATCCCGATTTGTCTTTGCGAGACTTCACGGGGCGAACGCGCTTGTGGGTGGAAGTTGGTCAGCCAGAAGACAAACCATTGAACAAGGCCTGTCAAAAAGCCGATGCCGTGATGGTTTACTGCTTTAACCATGCCGCAGAAGTTTGGTGGCGCGGTATTGAAAACAAACTCACCCGCATGGAAAAACTACAGGTGTGGCGGGTGCCCACAGAAGCCAGCCAGGCCCTTGCCAAGTTGGCAGAGCGCAGCATGCAATTGCAAGCTACCGTGCAAGAGGGCGCACTCACCTTGAGCAATTCAAAAGACAGCGTGCACCTAGAAGTGCTGCGCTGGAAATGAGTCAGCTACCAAAACCCAAGCGAACCTGAGCATCGGCTGCTGCGCGAGCCAAGCTGCGATCTTCGGCGGCGCGCTCAGCATAGCGATTGAATCGCCATGAGGTGCCGTCGACCGTGATGCGCCGCCAGACGCCCCTCTTTTCACCAGGACTCATTTCGGTCCACAGTTGAACCTCTTCAAAAGTACGGCCACAGCCTTTGCATGCGGGGTCGCCTTGGAAGGTCGAGCAGATGGCAATGCAGGGTGTATCGGGTGTGCTGGCGTACCAAGCTTGCCAAGCCTCAGCAGCGGCTTGGGGCAAGGTGAATTCATCGGCTTCTTCCTCTTTGAAGTAAACCAGCAGCGCATAGACCTCTGCAAGGGCCCGCAACTCGCGAGGCAATGCCACACCGTCGGGAGAAGGGTTTTTTTCGCGCCAGTAATTGATGGCCGCTTCGATGTCGGTGATGTGGATGCCGGCCATAGTTACTTTGAAGAGGGATCGCGATCATAGCGGTTTGTGAAAGCCGTCGTTTTCAGTGTGTTGATGCAAGCGCTTGTAAGCCCGGCCTGTTCTGGCCGAACCTAAGATCGGCACATGAATATGTGTTGGGTATTCATAAATCTTTTTTTTTCGTACAAAAGCACTCTCTAAACACATGCAAACACCAGCGGCCTAGATCTCTAGATTATTTAACGAAGTAAGGACAAATTAACATGCTAGAC
>CANNNB010000024.1 GCA_947505995.1 Comamonadaceae bacterium | reverse complement strand
TGCCCCACTTTGGCTAAGCCAGCGGCCAAGTTAACGGCCGAGGTGGTCTTGCCAACGCCGCCCTTTTGATTTGCAACACAGAAAATCTTTGCCATTTGTTACTCTTTTAGTTTTCAGCGGATGCGATTATTTGCCTAAGGCCAATTTGAGACCAAAGCCGATTAGGAACAATCCGGCAATTTTTTGCAAGAGTCCAGACACTTTGGGGTTGGCTCTAATGCGAGCTGCCATGGTCTGCGTGATGACTACAACGCCAAAACAATACATGAAGCCCAAAACAGCAATGGTGACCGCCATGAATACAAAAGTAATCATTCCTTGGTGCTGCTCGGGGTCAATAAATTGAGGGAAAAAAGCAAAGTAAAACATGATCGTTTTTGGATTGAGCAATGTAATGAACATGGTTTCTTTGAAGTACCGCCCTGGTGTGATCTTGATCGATGGCCCTTCACCAGATTTGGCAAAGACCATTTTAAAACCCAGCCAAGCAAGGTATGAGGCGCCCACCCATTTCAAGGCCAAGAACAAATGGGGATGGGTTTGCAACAATGCAGCCACTCCGGCCACCGTCATCCATAGCAAAATTTGATCGCCCAAAATCAAGCCCATGACGGAGGCCGTGCCGCCCCTCATGCCGCCTTGAGTGGTAGAGGTAATTAAGGCCAGATTGCCTGGGCCGGGCAAGAACAAAAGCAACACAAAGGCGGCGACAAAAGCACCGTAATCAGAAATTCCAAACATCAAAGGCTTTCTCAATGAGCCCAAGTGTAAGGGGCGAAGCTCAGGTCGCGCTTGCTGCAATAGACAAAGTTGCTGATTTTTTCATCCAGACCATGCACCGTTCGGCCGCCAAGCCAGGAACTTGAAGTTGTTCCACGTGAAACACCTCCGCAAAAGAAGGTAGCGCGGCCATCTCCGCTTCGGGTAACTTAGCCTTCATGGCCATCCAAACACCCTCATCAGACAAAGCACCGATAGACCAATTGACAAAATCAGGCAAAGAAGCAAACGCTCGAGCACAAATGATGTCAAAAGGCCCCGTCAGGTTTTCTACCCGAGCGTGAACACCGCGCAAGTTTGACAACTTTAAACTGGCTGCTACCTGCTGCACAAACGCAGCCTTCTTGGAGACAGTGTCGACACATGTAACGCTGACGTTGGGGCAGCAAATGGCAATGACCACACCGGGCAAGCCCCCACCAGAGCCCACATCCAGCAACTCAATTTCCGCATGAGGAACGCTTTTTGTTTTGACAATGTGCCTGAGCAAGGGCGAAATAGCCGACAAGCTGTCTAACAAGTGGTGCGTCAAGATCTCCTGCGGCCGGCGAAGCGCCGTCAGGTTATAAACTTTGTTCCATTTTTGAATCAGCGCCATGTAGCCCATCAACTGTCGTTGCTGCGCCTCCGCGACGTTCAAGCCCAAGGCTTCAATTCCAAGAGAAAGCTCCTGAAGAATGCCAGCCTCAATCAGGCCATCTGCCGTCATGGCGTCAGGCTCGCCGCACCTTCCGCCGCCAGCACCGTCTCCGCTGGCTTGGCCGGCATGAACTCCTGAAAGCCACCCCTCTTGAGATAAATCAGCAGCAAGGAAATGGTTGCAGGGGTAATTCCAGAAATTCGGGACGCCATCCCCAATGTTTCAGGGCGATGTTTCGCCAACTTTTGCCGAGCTTCGATCGACAAAGACGAGACCAAAAGGTAATCAAGCTTTGCGGGCAATTTCAGATTCTCAAAATGTGCGGCGCGTTCAACCTCGACCTTTTGTCGATCAATGTACCCTGCATACTTGGCAGCAATCTCAACCTGCTCGATCACCGACGCAGCGATCTCGCCCAATGTTTCACGTGAAACAGATGCTGAAACAAAGCGGCCGGCATCCAAGGACACCAAGCTTTCATAACTCACACCGGGTCGGCGGAGCAGGTCAAACAAGTTGTGCTCATGCTCGATGATCTTGCCCAGTACGCGCGCCGACTCTGAATCGGGTAAGTTTCTAGGGTTGACCCAAGTGGACTTTAGTCGCTCTGTTTCACGTGAAACAGCTTCGCGCTTTGTACAAAAAGAAGCCCAGCGCTCATCGTCGACCAGGCCCATTTGTCGGCCCACCTCCGTCAAGCGCATGTCGGCGTTGTCTTCTCTCAGTTGCAAACGAAACTCCGCCCGGCTGGTAAACATTCGGTAAGGCTCTGTCACGCCTTTGGTAATGAGATCATCCACCAGCACGCCTAAATAGGCTTGGTCGCGGCTTGGCAACCATGCGCCGCCCATGTCGTTGCCAGAGCCAGACAAGGACCGACACTGAAGCGCCGCATTGATGCCGGCAAACAGCCCCTGCGAGGCGGCCTCTTCGTAACCCGTCGTGCCATTGATTTGCCCCGCAAAAAATAGCCCGCCTATTTGACGCGTTTCAAAGCTGCTCTTCAATGAGCGCGGGTCAAAATAGTCGTATTCAATGGCGTAACCGGGCCGAAGAATGTGCGCATTCTCAAGCCCCTTCATAGACCGAACCAAGGCGTATTGAATGTCAAAAGGCAAACTGGTGGAAATGCCATTGGGATAAAACTCGTGGGTGGTGAGACCCTCGGGTTCTAAAAAGATCTGATGGCTGTCTTTGTCGGCAAAGCGGTTGATTTTGTCTTCCACGCTTGGGCAATACCTTGGCCCAACACCTTCAATCTTTCCCATGAACATGGGGCTTCGATCAAACCCCGACCGAATGATGTCGTGGGTTTTCTCATTGGTATGCGTGATCCAGCAAGGCATCTGTGCAGGGTGCATGTCTGCGCGACCCATGAAGCTAAAAACAGGAACGCCCGCCTCTGCATTCAAGCCGCCCGGCATGCCATCACCCGGTTGCTCTTGGCACTTTGAAAAATCAATGGTGCGCCCATCCAGGCGCGGCGGCGTACCCGTTTTCAAGCGGCCTTGGGGCAACTTGAGATCTTTCAAACGAGCCGACAAACTGACCGCCGGCGGATCACCCGCCCGCCCAGCTGAATAGTTTTCTAAGCCCACATGAATCTTGCCATCCAAAAATGTGCCGGCCGTTAGAACCACTGTTTTCGATCGGAAGCGAACACCCACTTGCGTAACAGCCCCCACCACACGGTCTTCTACGCCATTTGACTCCACCATGAGATCGTCAACCGCTTGTTGAAACAACCACAAGTTTTCTTGGTTCTCAAGGCGGCGGCGAATGGCCGCCTTGTACAAAATTCGATCAGCTTGAGCACGCGTTGCTCGCACAGCGGGGCCTTTAGAGCTGTTCAGAATGCGAAACTGAATACCCCCCTCGTCTGTAGCCAAGGCCATGGCGCCGCCCAAAGCATCGACTTCTTTCAGCAAATGGCCCTTGCCAATGCCGCCGATGGAGGGGTTGCAGCTCATCTGGCCCAAGGTCTCAATGTTGTGGGTCAGCAAGAGTGTTTTACAACCCATGCGCGCTGACGCCAACGCGGCTTCCGTGCCGGCATGTCCACCGCCAACAACGATCACATCAAATTCTTGTGGGTAAAACATCTAATCACCAGTCCATTACCGATAGGTCGGCGCTGCTCGCGCCGTGAGAGGCCAGGGGCTAAGGCGCTAATTTTATCTGCATCAGGTGTTCCTTGCGTGACTGGTTAATGCGGCCCTCTAAAGCTAAGCTCAAGTCTCTAGCCAACAGGAGCGTCCATGAGCCCATCCCAAACCCATCAAGAACGTTGCCACCCTGATGAATGGCAACTTCGTGTCAATTTAGCGGCGTGCTATCGCTTGGTTGCTTTGTATGGTTGGAGCGATTTGGTTTTCACCCACATCAGCGCCAAATTACCGACCTCCGTGTCTGGTGACGAACATCATTTTTTAATCAACCCCTATGGCCTGATGTTTGATGAGATCACCGCCTCAAACCTGGTGAAGGTCGACATGCTTTGCAACAAGCTGGACGCTGATAACCCGTATCCCGTGAACCCCGCGGGCTTCGTCATTCACAGCGCCATGCATGAAGCACGACCAGAGGCCACATGTGTGCTTCACACGCACACCCGCGCAGGCGTGGCAGTGAGTACACAAAAACAAGGTGTGCTGCCTATCAGCCAGCAAAGCACCTTTGTTCTGGCCTCGCTGGCCTATCACGACTACGAAGGTGTTGCCATTCGCGACGATGAAAAAGCACGCTTGCAAAAAGACCTGGGTGAGGCTAATTTTTTTATGCTGCGCAATCATGGCTTGCTCACTGTTGGCAAAACCATTGCCGATGCATTTTTGGAAATGTACATATTTGAAAACACCTGCCGCATACAAGTCGATGCACTCTCAGGTCAAAATGGCGTATCCGATCTCATTGCTATCAACCCAGATTTTTTGAAAGACATTGCACATGTGATGAAAGTCCAAACTGGGGGCTTGGGGGGCAGTTTTGTTTGGCCTTCTTTGTTGCGAAAACTCAATCGCGAAAATCCAGGTTACGACGTCTGAGTCACTTTCCGTTTTGCTGAACAGGCTTTTGCTGCCACGCCAACACGGCGCCAATTAGCAAGGCTGCAGCAGAGAAAAGAAGCCCTCGCTTAAGACCGCCTGGCCCGTCTGCAATCCAACCCACCATGGCGGGTCCTGTGATTTGCCCCACCGCAAAGACCACAGTGAAAACACTGATGCCCGTCGCCCACTGCGAGGGTGCAAGGTTGTGCTTCACCATGGCCGTGGTGGATGCAACCACCGATAAAAACACCCCCCCAAACAACAACCCCGACACAAGCATCATGGGCCAAGAAGATGTGATGGCGGGGATGAGCGTGGCAAGACTTAGCAACGCATTCAGAATCGACAAAGACTGCCCGCCTCGATAGCGATTCAACAGACCGGCCCAAATTCTGGAAGAAGCAACCACAGCAAGGCCGAGCAAGGCATAAAAGAACGTAATCTCCGTGGGGCTTGCCCCTTGCTCGCGCAACACAGCCACCACAAAAGTCATGTAGCCAATGTAGCCCACGCCAAACAGGCCGTAACCTGCAAGTCCGAACACCCAGTCTGGCCAATGCATTTGAGTGACTTGGTGATTAAGCATGGCGTCATTCGCCTCTAAAGGTATCCGCTCAGATGTCCAATGCTGCATGGGCTTACGGATGGCAAGCAGCGCAAGCGTCATGGTGAAACACGCAAGCGCCAAAACCCACCAAGCCCACTTCCATGGATGAACAAGGGCTTCCTCATACGCTGCCAACAACGCGACGGGAACAAGCAGTGCAGACAATACAATTCCCCAGCCTGTACCGCCGTAATAAAGACCCAACAACAAGCCCGACTGCGAAGGCAAATGAGCACCCAGTCTTGCAGCCAACAGACCACCAGAAACGAATACCACCGCACTGACCAATCCAGCCAACAAGCGCTGAATCAAAAGAAGGGCGGTTTCAGAAAAAAAGCCTGTCAGTGCCATCAACAAAGACGCAATGAAGGACCCACTTATCAGTACATGCACAACACCCCAACGCTTCAACACACGAGGCGTGATCAAGGCGCCAATCAAATACCCCACCGCGTTGAAAGTGTTCATGCTGCCTGCTAAGGTATAGGTCCAAGCCAAGTCTTCGCGCATGGAAGGCAACAACAAAGCATAGGCAAATCGTGTCATGCCGAGTGAAACGGCCGCAGCCATAGAAATGCAAACCGCCAACCAGAGCGCTGTCAAAAACCTTATTCTTTGCGTCATGAAAAACTTATTTGAACCTTGCCAAGCAGGCCTGCTGCAACTTGCCTCACGCATTGTGATGGCGCCTCTAACTCGCAACCGAGCGCCACAGGCTCTGGCGAATGCACTCATGGCTGAATACTATGCGCAACGAGCCAACCCCGCAATGGGAGCGGGTCTGATCATCACCGAAGCAACCGCTATCAGTCACCAAGGCCAGGGATACGCTGATGTGCCAGGTATTTGGTCGGCAGAACAAGTCAAGGCTTGGCTGGCGGTCACTGAAGCGGTGCATGCAGAAGGCGGGAAAATTGTGGTGCAACTTTGGCACGTTGGTCGCATCTCACACACCAGCCTTCAGCCCAACGGGCAATCACCCGTTGCACCCTCGGCCATTGTTGCCAAGTCAAAAACCGTGCTGATAGAAAACGGTGTTCCAAGCTTTGTCCCAACCTCTGTGCCGCGCGCGCTCGAACTGGCTGAAATGCCCGGCATCGTCGCCGACTATCGGCGAGCTGCAAAAAACGCCATCGAGGCAGGCTTTGATGGCATCGAAGTACATGCGGCCAATGGCTATTTGATTGATCAATTTTTAAGGGCAGGCAGCAATCACAGAACAGATGCTTATGGCGGTTCGATTGAAAATCGCGCACGACTTTTGAAAGAAGTGATGCTTGGTGTGTGTCAAGAGATAGGTGGCGGTCGATGCGGCATTCGCATTTCACCCGTAACACCCGCCAACGATGCAAGCGATGCTGCGCCGCAAGCACTGTTTGAGCATGTTGCAAGTTTCCTTGGCACTTTAAATTTGGCGTATGTCCACACCATTGAAGGCTCGACTGGGGCAGCCCGAGATTTTCAACAAGGCGAGAAACCCTTTGACTATCGCGCGCTTAAGACGTCTTACCAACAAAGCGGTGGCCATGGCGCTTGGATGCTTAACAATGCCTATGACCGGGCATTGGCCGATCAAGCCATTGACGAGGGTGCTGACTTGATTGCATTTGGAAAAGCATTCATTGCCAATCCTGACTTGGCTGCGCGGTTGAAACAAAACGGCCCCTACAACACCCCTGACAGAAGCACTTTTTATGGTGGTCATTCGGCAGGTTATACCGACTACCCGCGCCTATAAGCGTGCCGGTTGGTTGACAAACTGTGGCGCGTTCAGCTTAGCCATTATCCCAAACCAATCGGTGCTGGTGCAATCGACACAATTCGACTGATTAGTTTGAATGCGCCTTAGCATTCAGAAAATGATTCAGATCAAGAAAACGATGCAAAATCATCCCTCATGAACTCAAACAAAAAGCCCCTTCAAGGCCGCCGCATTGAACAACAGATCGTTGGCCAAGCCACTCGAGACGGTGATGGCGTCAAACTCACGCGCGTTTTGACACAAGCCCACCAAGCAAGGCTCGACCCCTTCTTAATGCTAGATAACTTTGGCAGCGACGACCCTAATGACTACGGTGGTGGTTTTCCAGATCATCCCCATCGCGGGTTTGAAACCATCACTTACATGATTGCCGGAAGAATGAGGCACAAAGACAGCGCAGGTCACGAAGGGCTTTTACAAAACGGCGGTGTTCAATGGATGACCGCAGGAAGAGGCGTCATTCACAGTGAAATGCCCGAACAGGAAGAAGGCGTGATGGAGGGCTTCCAGCTATGGTTGAACTTGCCCTCTTATCAAAAAATGTGCACCCCAACTTATCAAGATATTCAAAGCAGTTCGATTCCAGAATATCAACCGCATGCCTCCATTAAGGTTAGGGTTATCGCAGGTGAGTCCAATGGGTTTACGGGTGCGGTTCAGAGGCCCATTGCACTGTTTCCCACCAGCCCACTTTATTTGGACATTCATTTTGAGGATACGCTTTGTTTTCAACAAACATTGAGCCCCTTGCACAATGCTTTTTTGTTTGTTTACCGCGGTCATGTCAGCGTAATCAGCGATGAAGGAAAATCGAAGGTCGGCCTGCACAAAATGGCCATTCTTCAAAATGAAGGCAGTGGCATCGTCATTGAAGGGTCGCCTGGTGCCAAGGTTCTTTTGGTTGCGGGCCACCCGCTGAACGAGCCAATTGCACAATATGGGCCATTTGTTATGAATACACGCGAAGAATTAGTACAAGCCGTCGAGGATTTCAAAGCCGGTCTTTACAATTCATAACAAAAACTGCAAACAACGGATACATCCAATTGGCAAACTGGTTTTCTTAAAACTAAGGAATCAACATGACTTCAATGACCCGTTTGGCCTTTTCCTCCTTTGTGGTACTGGGTACCTTGGTCACCACCATTAGTTTTGCACAAAGTCCTGCGTCAGGCTCACAAGGCGTGCCTGGAAGCGACAGAATGCACAGCATGATGGGCGGCCCAAAAATGCATGAACACCGCGATGCCATGCGAACGCAACGCCATCAAAAACATTTGGATGAAATGAAGGTCTATTTGCAACTTCAAGCTTCGCAGGAAGCAGCTTGGCAAAGCTTTGTTGGCGTCATGAAAACACCCATTAAACGACCTGCGCCACCTACACCTTCAGAATTGGAAAAACTCTCAACACCAGAACGCATCGATAAAATGATGGCGCAAAAAACGGAAAGAGATGCTGAAATTACCAAGCGAATGAATGCAAGTAAAACCTTTTATGCCAGCTTAACGCCTGCACAACAAAAAGTCTTTGACACGCATACTCAAAAGTTGTTTGCAAAAGGGCCTATGGGACATCACGCCAAGATGCATCCCTGAATAGTATTTTAAAATTTTTGTCAATGAACAAACATGTGGATAGATTTAGGATAACCACGTGGTTATCCACAGTTTTTTAAAATTTCTAAAGTTGTTCATATTTGAGTGACAGCTCCGGAGCAGACTGGTGCACACCCTTCCAGATGATTCAATTCCTTGATCTATAAAGAAAAAAGAGACTTGTCCACAGAACAAGTCTCCCCTTATCTACTACTACTATGTATTAATCTATATAAAAGAAGAATACAAGGACAAAGTCAGAGCGCAAATTAAATTGCTTTTCTGAATCCATCCATGCAGCTTTGCCACTGAACCATGACAGCAGCCAAGTGTTTTTCCTTCACATGACCAAATCCTTTGATTTGTTCAGTCACGTTGGCCATCTTGATGGCGAGTGCATGATTTTCTGAACTTAGAGAAACCAGAATTTCATCAATAGCATCTTTGTATTCTTGAATAAGAGCACGTTCAGTTTGTCGCTCTTCGGTGCGGCCAAAGATATCCAAAGCCGTTCCGCGCAAAAACTTCAGTTGAGCCAGAACTTTGAAAACCAAAACCATGTGAGGGCTCATTTTTTGTTTAATGAGTTGGCCCTTCTCATTGCGTTTGGAAAGCATGGGAGGGGCTAGATGGTAGAAAATCTTGAAATCGCCCTCAAACTGCGTTTTAACGCGTTCTAGGAACTGTTTGTCGGTGTGCAAGCGAGCCACTTCGTATTCATCTTTGTAAGCCATCAATTTGAACAGTTGACGAATTACGGTTTCAGTTAACAAGGATGAACCCAAAACGCTTTCCTTGGCTTTGACTTTCAAGACGAAGTTTTCGTATTCTTTGGCATAAGCAGCGTTTTGATAATCTGTTAGAAATTCAACACGTGTGGCAATCAAGTCTTCTAGGCGTTCACGTTTTTTAAAAGTCATGATTTGCAGTGGTTTTAACAAGGCTTCAACAGCAGGCAATTGATGTGCCGCATGACGCCCCCATTCAAAGGCGGCAAGGTTTTGCGCCACAGCCACTTCATTTAATTCAATGGCACGTTTCAATGCATCAAGGCTTAATGGGACCCAGCCCATTTGCCAGGCATAACCCAAAAGCATGGGGTTGATGTAAATCGTATCGCCCATCAGTTGAGACGAAAGATGGTCAGCATCAAATGAAGCCAAACCACCAATGCCAACAGTAGAAGCAATGTCGGCCGCACAACTGTCAGCAGGGTTTTGCCAAAGCGTATTTTTAACAAACTCAGCAGTGGGTGTGCTGTGAGAATTCAAAGCAACGCGTGTTCTGCCCTCCATCATGCGTGATAAAGTTTCTTTACCAGCCGTCACGATGGGATCACATCCCAGAATTAAATCTGCTGCGGCCATGCTGACACGTGTGGTTTGAATATCATCTTGGTGCTTTGCCAAAACAACATGACTCCAAGTAGCGCCGCCCTTTTGGGCCAAGCCAGCAGAATCCTGAGTCACAATGCCAATACCATCTAAGTGCGCGGCCATGCCCAAAAGTTGACCGATGGTAATCACACCAGTCCCGCCAACACCCGCAACCACCACGCCATAGGGTTGATGTGTATTTCTCAAATCGGGCAGTACAGGCAAAGGCAAAGCGGGCAATGCATCAAAACTGAACTTCTGTGTTTTGGTTTTTTTCTTTAATTGACCACCTTCAATACTGATAAAACTGGGACAGAAGCCTTTGAGGCAACTGGTGTCTTTGTTACAACTGTTTTGATTGATGGTTCTTTTGCGGCCGAATTCGGTTTCAAGAGGCTCAACCGACAAACAATTGGATTGGACGCCACAATCGCCACAACCCTCACACACCAGCTCATTGATCATGACGCGCACGGCTGGATCGACCATCGTGCCGCGCTTGCGACGCCGACGTTTTTCAGTGGCGCATGTTTGGTCATAAATAATGACCGTGCAACCTTTCACTTCACGCAGTTCACGCTGTACTGCATCGAGTTCATCCCTGTGATGAACCAAAACGCCTTCAGCTAAAGCAACACCGTCGTATTTTTCGGGTTCATCGGTCACGACTTTGATGACCATGGCGCCTTCAGCGCGCATGCTTTGCGCAATTTGCACAACGCTGTGTCCTTCAGCGCGCTCTCCAACGGGTTGTCCACCAGTCATGGCCACCGCATCGTTGTACAAAATTTTGTAGGTGATGTTGACGCCGGCGGCAATGCTTTGACGGATGGCCAAGATGCCGCTGTGAAAATAAGTGCCATCACCAATGTTGGCAAACACATGCGTTTCGTTGCTGAAATGTTGCTGGCCAATCCAGGGCGTACCCTCGCCCCCCATTTGCGTAAAGCCAATGGTGCTGCGGTCCATCCACACACTCATGAAATGGCAACCAATACCCGCCATGGCACGTGATCCTTCGGGTACTTTGGTGCTGGTATTGTGGGGACACCCTGAGCAGAACCAAGGCATGCGTTCTGCTGATGGATTAAGAACCAAACTGTTTTGTGCACTTTCCTTGGCGTTGATGATCTGCAACAGGCCATCAATGCGAGCCAGCACATCAGACGGCAAATCAAGCTTTTTAAGCCGCTTGGCCAGTGCCTTGGCAATTAAGGTGGGCGTGAGATCGGCATTGGCCCGCAGAAGGCGGTGCGCCATTGGATTGGGCATAGACCACTCGCCGCCAGAGTCATCGCCTTCAAGCTCATCAAACTTGCCAACGATGCGAGGACGCAGTGAATCGGGCCAGTTGTAAAGCTCTTCTTTCAGTTGGTATTCGATAATTTGGCGTTTTTCTTCAACCACCAAAATCTCTTTCAGGCCCTTGGCAAACTCTCGTGTGCTTTGCGCTTCTAAAGGCCAAACAACAGAAACTTTGTGAACACGAATGCCCAGTCGCTGGCAGGTTTCTGTGTCTAAACCCAGATCTAGCAAGGCTTGTCTTGTGTCGTTGTAGGCTTTGCCACTGGCCATGATGCCGTAGCGATCATTTGGGCCCTCTATCACGTTGTGGTTCAAACGATTGGCGCGAATGTAGGCCAGTGCTGCGTACCATTTGTAATCAAACAAACGCGCCTCTTGATCAAGGGCCGCGTCAGGCCACCTGATATGAAGGCCGCCTGGGGGCATTTCAAACTCAGGTAAAACAATCTTGACGCGATCGGCGTTGATGTCGGCCGTTGCACTCGATTCAACAATTTCTTGAATGGTTTTCATGCCAGACCACACGCCGGCGAAACGGCTTAGTGCAATGGCGTGAACGCCCAGATCTAAGACTTCTTGAACTGACGCAGGAAAGAACACCGGCAAGCCACAGGCTTTGAAAATATGGTCGCTTTGGTGCGCCGCCGTAGAGCTTTTGGCAATGTGATCATCCCCTGCGACAGCCAAGACGCCGCCCCACGCGGTGGTGCCGGCCATGTTGGCGTGCTTGAACACATCAGAGCAGCGATCGACACCCGGTCCTTTGCCGTACCAAATTCCAAAAACGCCGTCTAACTTTTGGCTACCTGGTGGCGCAAAACCCAATTGTTGGGTACCCCACAGTGCTGTCGCCGCTAGCTCTTCGTTGACGCCAGGTTGAAAAACAATGTTGTGTTTTTCAAGGTAAGACTTAGCCTTCCATAAAGCCTGGTCGTAACCACCTAATGGCGAGCCGCGATAACCACTGATTAATGCGCCTGTTCTTTTGCCGGCCAAAGCGTCGCGCTCTTGCTGCAGCATTGGCAAGCGAACCAAGGCCTGCACACCGCTCATAAAAGCGCGGCCAGTTTTCAGGCTGTATTTGTCGTCAAGGGTGACGTTGGCCAGCGCTTGGCGCAAGTGTTCAGGCAAAGGAGCGTTCATTTTGAGCCACTTTCAAAAGCATTTAGGCCAAGTGTAGAGCGATCGCGCCTATCTTGGAAGTAAAACCCATGCGCTCATGTCTTGTTTAAGACGACCGGCCAACTCGCCAGCGGCCGCGCCAGAGCCGGCAAAAAAGTCGGCACGCACAGCGCCTTGAATGGCGCTGCCAGTGTCTTGTGCAAAGACCAGCCGATTTAAGGGCGTTTGAGGCCCGCCGCTAGAAAGCCAGACTGCCGAGCCGTAAGGGATACTTCCTGGATCCACCGCAATGGATCGTCCGGGCGTTAAGGGAACGCCCATTGCCCCCTTGGGGCCCAATTCCGCCTCAGCGCCGTTTAGGGCCTCTTCTTTAAAGAAAATGAAGCGGGGGTTGCGCCACATTAACTCATTGGTTCTGCGCGGATTTTGAGCCAACCAAGCCTTGATGCCTGGCCAGCTTGCATCCTTGGTGAGGTTTTGATCGAGCAGCCATTTGCCAATGCTTTGATAAGGATGGTCGTTGGTTCCGGCATAAGCCAATCGAATTTGTATACGGCGGCCATCTCCCTGAGTCAGCCAAAGGCGCCCCGAGCCCTGAATGTGAAGCACCATGGCATCAACGGGGCTGGCAAGAAAGGCGATTTCTTTGCCTTTGAGCGCGGCTTGGGCGGCGGGTAATTTGGAAATCTCTTCTCTGCTGTACCAAGGGGCGCGCGCCTTTAAATTGGCAGGTAAGCCATACAAGGGCACCTCAAAGCCAGGCCTAGCGCTTCGAGAGGCTTCAAAAACGGGTTCGTAATAAGACGTCAACAGACCCTTGGCCGGGGCTGCAGTGGCATTCAAGCTTTCCACGCGGTAGGGTTGAAAGTTTTGCATCAACCAGGTTTTCTGTGCCTCAGACGGCTGGCCCTCTAAGCGTTTAACGTTGGCACAAAGGCTTTGTGAGTTGGGTAGATTTCGCGCACAGTTTTGTCGCCAAGCGACCCAGGCTTCGTTGAAATTGTCGGCGTTGAAACCAGGAAGGTCAGACCAGCTGGCCGCCACCCAACGGCTTTTGGCCCGCCATAAAACCGCAGGCGGATTTTCACGAACGGCCGCCTCTGGCGGTATAACAAGGGCTTGGGGCGGTGGCGTTTTCTCCGGAGAAGAGCAGGCCGTTAAAAGGAAAGCACCCAAAACACAGAAGCTTCCTACAATCCATGATCCAAGGAGTTGTTGCATGGGTTTGATATTGTTAGAGGCGCTGTTGGCGTTGTTGATTTTGTTGGTGATTGTTTGGTGGACGATGTTTGCGGGCCGAGACAAGGGCGAACTGAAGTCGGAAAAGCCAAGCGATCCTGAGCAAAATAGGCCGCCCAAAGAGTGACGGTAAGACGGGCGATCTTTCACACGCACTCAAACCTCCCTCAATAAATTTGCCAATTCGACAGCAGACTTTACCTCCATTTTTTCAAACACACGCGAGCGATGAACTTCAACGGTGCGCACGCTGATGTCCAGTTGGTCGGCAATCAGTTTGTTGGGCAGTCCCGCCACCACCAGCTGCATCACATGGCGCTCACGCTCGGTTAAATCTTGCAGGCGTGAGGCTAAACCTGCACTTTGTAGGTGAACGGCCAGTCGCGCCTTGGACAAAACCAAGGCCTGTTCCACGCGGTCGACCAGAGCGTTATCGGAGAAGGGTTTTTCGCAAAAATCAAATGCCCCACGCTTGACGCTGTCGACGGCCGTTGGCACATCGGCATGGCCCGTCAAAAAAATAACCGGCCACGTATGAGCCAGCCCATTGCCAATCAGGGTCTCAAAGAGTGCCAAACCACTTTGTCCGGGCATTCGTACGTCTAAAAGGATGCAACCTGCTTGCGTCGTGACGGGTGCTTGGGGACCTGGAAACTTTTCTTGCAACATGCGCTCAAAATCATCTGCGCTTGCAAAAACCTCGCTCATAAGTCGACGAGAACGCAGCAACCAGGCCATCGCTTCGCGAACGCTGGCATCGTCGTCAACAATATAAATACAGGCGTTTAGGGCGGGTTGCATGTTTTGATTTTAGTCTTGCTCACAGCTCAGCAGCGGTGGGCAGGGTGAAACGAAAAAGCGTGCCGCAGGGCTCTTGCGCTTCAAACTCCAAGTGACCGCCGTGTTGCTCTACAACGGTTCGGCAAAGACTGAGGCCCAGACCCATGCCTTCAGGCTTGGTGGTGAAAAAGGGCGTGAAAAGCTTTTGCGCAATGTCAGGAGAAATTCCGATCCCCAAGTCAATGATTGAAAACTCAACCCATCCATGGGACTCGCTTGAAGGGGCTCTTTTAATCTGAAGGGTCAGGAGCCGCTTGTGACATGCCGGGTGGTCCATGGCTTGCATGCCGTTGCGCGCTAAATTTAGCAAGACCTGTTCGACCATGGTTCGATCGCAAAGAATGGGTGATAAGCGCTCACCCAATTTGGTTTCGACGCGAACATGCAACTTGTGAGCTTGCAACTGCACCAGTGGCATCACAGCATCAATGATGGCTTGAGGAGACACAACCTCTTTGTCCTGATCGCGACGCCGCACGAAATCATGAACACTGTTAATGACTTTGCCCGCACGGCTTGCTTGTTCAGAAATTCGCTCAAAGGCCATTTGAAGATCGCTCAATCGGTGAGCAACATCGCCGTTTTCTGGATGCCGAAGAAGGTTCAAAGAGCCTGTGGCATAACTTGAAATAGCTGCCAGAGGTTGGTTCAACTCATGACTTAACAGTGATGCCATCTCGCCAACGGTTGCTAATCTAGCGGTCGCTTGCAATCGTTCTTGACTTGAACGAGACAACTCTTCAATGCGGCGCTGTTCGCTGATGTCCAAAAACGCACTCATCCAGCCCGTTTGCTGACCGAGGACATTGATCAAAGGCGCTTCAAAAATTAGAACTGGAAATCGCGAGCCATCATTTCTCACAAAAACCGATTCAAAACCCTCTCGCGGCGGCGCGTTACCCGCCAATCGAACGGCTTGCCTTTGTTGATACTCGCCGACCATTTCGGATGGCCAATAAGGCATGGGCGCAGATTGGCCCAAGAGTTGGTCAGCGTCAAACCCCACCATCTGACAAAACGCGGGGTTTACATAGGTAATTCGACCTTTTAAATCACGCGCACGCAGGCCTGTGACCAAAGAGTCTTCCATGGCTTTTCGAAAGGCCAACGCATCTGCCAAGTCGCGCTCAGCTTTAAGTCGGCGGCGAGAGTCTTTGCCCAATAAAACCAACACAGAGACCAACGCAATGGACATGGCCGTGACCAAGGCCGGCAAAATATTTGGGAAAAGATCAGGCGCAGCGCGGCGGCCATCCATGCGCAACATGAGCGTTGTGCCAGGCAAGTCAAGCAACTGGGTGGCCGTGAACAGCCGTTTGGCGCGCGGCAAAGTGCCGTGAACCGCTAGCCGCGTTCCATCGGGCTCAATGAAGGATATTTCGTTGCGACGCCCATAAGTCTCGCCCAATTCAGCGGACAAAATTTCTTGAAGGCCATAAGTCAAAAGCGTAAAACCAAGGATGCTGCCCCGTTCAATGATGGGCAGGCACACTTCCATGACCTCCAGGCCAATGCCATTGGGCTGGGGTAAAAAATAACTGCGCGAATAGGCGGGGCCCTTTAGGCGTTTAGAGCGCAAACAAGTTTGAACGATTTCTGCTTGCTCATTCATGCGGTTTTTATCGTCAAACAAATTCGGCTTAAATGGCGAGTCCGATGCGTCCAAGATCAAGCCTTGCAAGTCTCTTCTTTCTATTCGTATCCAAGACCTGTTTTGATTCAGCAGCGGCGCGACTTCTGCTTGCCACAATTTGGGCGAGAGTGATTTCACCTGTAAATTTTGCAGGCTCACAATGTGACGACTAAAACCATTGCGAAGATCACTCACCGCATCGGCTGTGTCTCGATCTAATTCTGCTTGGTATTGACTGGCTTCGTACCGACCAGCAAGCCAAACCAAGGTCACCAACAGGGCAACGACTAAGCCAATCAATGCAAGCCACAAGGAAAAGCGACGATCAGTGAAAGAGCGCGCGGCAGATGTGAAAAACTGCCACAGCGGATGCTTGTTTTGCAGCGACAAAGACTCGGTGGGCGTCATGTGCAAAAGCGTTGCAGGGCTTAAGGCGCAACAGCAGCGCTTGTTACTTTGGTCACCTTGGGATCGCCCCAAGAGCCGTCAATTAAGAACTCTTGGGTGTTGACCCGGCGCAGCGGTTGTTTGAGAATAAGTTGGGCCAAGAAGGTGCTTAAGCCAATTGCCGGATTTAGCGCAATGCCTGCCAGCAATGAGGCGGTACCGGCATCCACTTCCGGCAAGATCAGAACGCGCAAGTTTTGAGTTTCCTTTTCGATGTCAGAGCTGCCATCCATTTGAACGACGGCATTGACGCCCTTCATTTGAAGGTTGCGCGTGCTGGCAATGCCTTGTTGAATTAAGACATCACCTCGAATCGTGTCAAAGGTAAAACCAGCGCTGAACACATCTCGGAAATCCAACAACAAACGTCGCGGTAGCGCTTGTAAACTTAAAACCCCCAACAGTTTTGCGACACCCGGTTCGGCTTGAAGAAATTGGCCGCGGCCCATGCTCACATTGAAGTTGCCACCCAAGCTGGGGTAATGCAAGGTTATGGGTGAGCCTTGCCAGTTAATCTGACCCTCCAACTTACCAGCACCCCCGCGCAGTGCGTCTTTGGTGCCTAAACGGTTTAACAAGTTGCCCGCATCTAAAATGTCCAGGCGAAAGTTCAT
>CANNNB010000023.1 GCA_947505995.1 Comamonadaceae bacterium | reverse complement strand
TGGGGTGTGCCCAGCACCTTGTCAAATGCCCATCAAAACACTTGGGCTTACGGTTTGCAACGTTTGATTTTGGGTTATGCCGCCGGCCATGCTGAAGGTAATAGTGAAAGTAATCGTGAAGGCAAAATTGAGGGCACGAAGGCATGGCATGGCGTATTGCCCTTGCCTCAAGTTTCTGGTTTGAGTGCTTTGAAGGTGGGCTATCTGGCTCAGTGGTTAGAGGCAGTGTCCGCTAGCTTGGCTCAATTGAATGCCGAACATACGCCCGCTGAATGGTGCTTTGTGATGCACGACCTAATGGCACGCTTTTTTCAAGCCGACAACGAAGCCGATGAACGCATGCTGCTGCGTTTGAAGCAAGAGCTGACGCAATGGCAATCATTGTGTGATCAGGCTGGTTTGTCAGAGCCATTGCCGTTAACCGTTGTGCGCGAACATTGGCTGTCTGGCCTGGAGTCTGCGGGTCTGCAGCAACGTTTCTTTGGCGGCGGAGTGCAGTTTTCAACCCTCATGCCCATGCGTGCCATTCCCTTCAAAGGATTGTGTTTGCTGGGTATGAACGATGGCGCTTATCCCCGTCAAAGCACGCCCCGTGATTTTGATTTAATGTCAGCCCATTGGCGTGCAGGCGATCGGTCGCGTCGCGAAGACGATCGGTATTTGTTCTTGGAAGCTTTTTTGTCGGCACGCGACAAGCTCTACATCAGTTGGCAGGGCAGAAGGTCTACTGACAATCAAAAAATGCCGCCCTCTGTATTGGTCTCGCAGTTGCGAGATACTTTGAAGTCTCGTTTCTTTCCAGAGTCTGCAGCCGTCTTGCAACCATTGCAGGCTTTTTCTGCAAAATATTTCCAGCCCAACTCGGAATTTTTAACTTATGCAGACGATTGGGAAAATGCGCAGCGTCATCCATCACCATCACAAGGCCAATTCTCGAATTCAGGATCACCTGCGCTTGATGTGCCCGTGTTTTCTGAATGGTCATTAAAAGAATGCTTGCGTTTGCTTAAGCAACCTGTCGAAGTTTATTGGCGCAGTCGTTTGGGCGTGCAGTTAAAAGGCCCAGAAGAAGCTCTTTTAGACGACGAAAATTTTGCATTGAATGGGCTAGATCGTTATGTATTGGGTCGTTCATTGTTAGAAGCAAGGGACCTTGACTTGCAGTTGGAAGCAGCAAAACTGTTGGGTCATTTGCCCATGGGTGCAACAGGACAAATGCTGCTGAAACAACAATACGATGCTGCGAAAAAAGTCAAAGAACGCGCTTCGGGCTATTGGCATCAGTATGCAAACGAGTTGCCAACGCAATCAATTGCTGTTGTGCTTGCCATGCCTTGGGGTGACGTTCGTGTCAGTGCCGAGATCACGGCACTGCGCCAAACACAAAATCTAGCTCAACAAGCCGCTGATGGATCCAATGCTACGCCTACATTGCAAATCACCACAAGACCCGGTGCAGTGGCCACAGGGGAAAAAGACCAACAAACTGCCCGTGCCGATATCTTGATCAACCTCTGGCCTAACCATGTTTTGCTATGCGCTGCTGGCTGGAAAGTCCAGTCAGTGGCCGTCGGCCTAGATGGAGTGGCCGTGTTGCAAGCTATGCCTCAGGAAAGCGCCAAGCTTTTGTTGGCCCAGTGGCTATTGGTTTACGCGCAAGCCTGGACCCACCCCTTGCCTGTTACTTTCAAAGCTGGCTTGGCCTTTGCGTCTGAACAAATCAGCCTAAAGCAGTCAGGCGTTGCTTTAGAGGGCGACAAGCTCGCTGATGTGGCCTTGGACAAAGCACGCAAAGAATTTTCGGATGGCTTTTCTGACAATACAGATCTTGCGCGCTCCTTGTATGTCCAGCGTTCGTTCGACAATTTCGATTTACTCATGGATGGACTGCCAATTTGGGCGCCTCTTTTGTACGATGACTTGATCCACGCAGCTTCGATGGAAGGCGCTGAGTCATGATTCAATTGAAAACGCACAAGCTCAACGTGCTCACCGTTCCTTTGCAGGGTATTCAACTTATTGAGGCTAGCGCTGGCACTGGGAAAACTTGGACTTTGGCCGCGTTGTATGTGCGTCTCATTCTGGGACATGGCTGGTCTGGTGAAGGCTTGATGCCCCCTCAAATTTTGGTAATGACTTTTACCGACGCAGCCACTGCAGAGCTCAGAGATCGCATTCGAGAACGACTGGCCCAGGCTGCGCAATTTTTCAGGGGACAAACGCTAGGCGCTGACGATTTCCTCAGGCACCTACAAGCAACACTGGGCACCGATGCCAATGAGCAGCATGCCGAACGTTTAGAGCAGGCAGCCCAGTGGATGGACGAGGCTGCCATTTACACCATTCACAGTTGGTCAAGTCGAATGTTGCGTCAACATGCCTTTGACAGCCAAAGCTTGTTTGACCAAAAACGTTTGGACGATGCCCCGTCTTTGAAATTAAAGTTGGTGAAAGACTACTGGCGTCAATTCATTTACCCCTTAGAAGTCAAGCAATTGGGTGCCTTGAAAAAAGTGGGTGCAACGCCAGAGGCCTTGCTTAAAAATATTCAGTCCTTGTGGCAAACCTTTGAAAAATCTCCGGGTAGTTTTCCTGATGCCGCACAAGACCCCGATCCCAATGCCTTGGTGCTCGATTGGGCTCAGTGGCAAGATCGCGTCCTTTTCTTGGAGGCACAAGCCAGGCAGCTTTTGTTGAACAGCATTCCAAGTGCTTTAGACCAATTGGCCAAATCGCTAGAAAATGATTTGAATCGGAATCACTATCGGGCCAACAAACACGCGTACTTCCTTCGTCACCTTTCAGAATGGGCATCTGGCGAAGAAGCAGACATCGATGTGCTTTCAAAATTCACCGCTGAAAAGCTCAACGCTAGCCTAAAAGGCGGTGCCAAGCCCATCGATCACTCGCACGGGGTCTGGACTGCCATCGGCAATTGGATGGCTGAGCGTCAAGGTGAGCCTCAAGTAGGTGTGAATTTGTTGCAACATGCCGCACTCAAAGTGGGACGAGCGTATTCCCAGCAAAAAAGAAGTTTGGCCAGCTTTGATTTTTCAGACTTGTTACAGCGCTTGCATGCAGCGCTGCATGCACCTGCCAGTCGATTGCCCCAAATCATGCGCACTCAATTTCCAGTGGCCATGGTGGATGAATTTCAAGACACTGATCCTTGGCAATATGAATCATTGTCAAAAATTTATGCTTCTACTGTTGGCCAAGAACAGAGCCTAGAAGCCCACAGGCAGGCCAATGCATTTTTAATGATTGGCGATCCCAAGCAGGCCATTTACAGTTTTCGCGGTGCCGATTTACCAACCTATTTAAACGCCAGGCATGCTGCTGAGTCAATTTGGACACTCACAGAAAACTTTCGTTCTAGTCAAGAAGTGGTAAGTGCCGTCAACCATGTGTTTGCAAGGGCACAGAGCCCCTTTGGTGAAGTGCCATTTGAGTGTGTGCAAACACCTTCTCCTGCCAAAGCAGAAAGTCTTCAATTCGCCAATGGCCTCAAAATACCGGCTCTTACAGTTTGGCGCTTAGACTCTGAAAAGCCTCTCAGTGCCAAGCACTATGGCGACGCAATGGCGCAAATTTGCGCCACACAAATGGTTAGCTTGCTGAATCAGCAAGTTGCACAACCGGGTCAAATGGCGGTATTGGTCAGGGATGGGCAAGAAGCCAAGAAAATACGCATGGCCTTGGCTGAGAGGGGGGTTCGAAGCGTCTACTTATCAGACCGAGACAGCGTCTATGCAACACGCGAAGCACTTGATTTGGCATGTATCTTAGAGGCAATTCTACAAGCGCGAAATGCCAAGTTGCTCCGTGCCGCACTGACCACCCGCACCTTGTGCCTCAGCTTGACAGAGATTGAGCAAGTCTTCAAAGCAGAGGAGGCTTGGGATATCTGGGTAGAACGTTTCAATGCATGGCGCCACACGTGGCAGCGCCAGGGAATTTTGCCCATGCTCTACAAAATGTTGCACGAACAAGCCATTGGCCGTCGCATGCAAGAACAGGGCGACACCGCTGAAAGACGATTGACCAACCTTTTGCATCTGGGTGAGTTGCTTCAATCGGCCAGCCTCAGTCTGCAAGGTGAGAACGCATTGCTTAGGTTTCTGTCTGACCAATTGGCAAACCCTCAGGCGCAAGGCGAGGCGGCACAAATGCGTCTAGAAACCGATGCCGCATTGGTGCAAGTCATCACCTTCCATAAGGCCAAAGGCTTGCAATATCCCTTGGTGTTTTTGCCCTTTGTCGCCAACTTTAGAGAAGACAAAGACGAGTCTCTTCGAACGCCTGAAGAGCGACTGCAAGAGGACATTCGCTTGCTCTACGTAGCCCTTACGCGGGCACAGCAGGCCATGTGGATGGGCATTGCCAAACGCCAAAAGGATTTCAAAGGCAAAGAAACTCAACCGCAAAGTGCGCTCAGCTTTTTGTTGCAACGAAAATCTGCAGATGATTTGTCTGTCATGCTTAATTCATGGGCGGCTTGTGACGACATTCATGTCATCAATGCCCCCGCGGCGGACGCACACTTGTATGTACCCTTTTATCCAGACAATTTAAATGCTGCAACAACTGCAAGATCACCCACACGCGTGTTGCCAAACGCCGGCTGGACTGCCAGCTTCAGTGCACTCACCCGCAGCCTAAGTGAAACCAAATGGCAGACCACAGACTCAGGCACGGCGCGTGAAGACCGGTTGCTAGATTCGCAAATTGACAATCCTGCTGTACAGTCCTCTGACCTTCTCTTGGCAGATGATGCCTCATCGTCAAAAACTGTTCACATTCAATACAACGCATTCCCTGCAGGCAGTGCCTACGGCACCTTGCTGCATGACATTTTTGAATGGCAATTTAAAGAAGCTTGGCCCCTTCTCCAAAATGAATCTGACGTCTCTGCAGAAGTCAAAATTCGCTGGCAGCACTGGTGGCAAACACAAGCCGAAAGCTTGCAACTCACCCCCGAGCATCAAACCCTCTGTTTGCAACTCATTCGCCAGACAGCCACCACTCAATTGGGGTCAGATCAACATTGTTTTAGTCTGTCGCAATTCCATGCCCAAAATGCGTGGCCTGAAATGGGTTTTACATTCAAAACGCATGGTGTTTCTACGCTGCACATTGACCAACAGATTAGCCATTTTCTGCATCCCGAAAAAGCCCGCCCTGCCTTGCAAGCTCAGCAATTGAGTGGTTTGCTAACGGGCTTCATGGATATCGTGTTTGAACACCAAGGCCAATATTTTGTCCTCGATTACAAGTCAAATAAGTTGTCCGATTACTCACAGGAGAGTATCGCCAACAGCATGCTCAGTCATCGCTACGAAGTTCAATACACCTTGTATATCTTGGCGCTGCACCGGCTCTTAAAGTCGCGCCTTCAAGCTTACAACTACGAACAGCATGTAGGCGGTGCTATTTACCTGTATTTGCGCGGCATTGATCAAACCGGGCAGGGGCTGTATGCCAACAAGCCGCCCTGGGAACTCATTCGTGCATTGGACGAAGCTTTCAAATCTAATCAGCCTTCATCGTTGGCAGGAGCGATCAAATGATGCATGCGCAACAAAGCTTAGGCAAGGACGCATTGCCACAAGCAGCATCTGCCGTGCTAGTTTGGCCATGGACGGCTTTGGATTTGGCATGGCTTGAATTTTTAAAATCACACCAAGCAACGCCAAACCCCTTGCACGATTTGTTGGCTCTTATGGTCAGTCATCAAATGGGCAGAGGTCATGCTTGCCTAGACCTTGAAAAATTGTGGCACAACCCAGCGCATCTGCTCGATTTGACCGAAGCGCAAACCAAAGCCTTGGCAAATCAAGCGGCGTTGGCGCTGCACGCTGTGGCTCCTGCAGATTTGTTTGCCTCAGTAGTCAACCCTTGGGCTGAAGCCGCCAAAACAATGCCATGGGCCAAGGGTGAAAATTCCCCCATTGTCGTGTCTTTCCAACCAGATGGCCAAGCTTGGCGCGTTTACCTCAGGCGCGCCTGGCAAGCAGAGCAAAGCATTCAAGCCTCAGTGCAAATGCGGCTATCAACACACTTTGAAGTAGCCACAGACAGCAAAGATAAATTGAACAAACTGTTCGAACATCAGAGCCAAGAAACAGATTGGCAACGCATCGCCTGCGGCAAAGCATTGCGAGCTGGCCTCACACTCATCACGGGTGGTCCAGGCACTGGCAAAACCACCACTGTGGTTCGCTTGCTGGCCTTGCTGCAACGCTCGGCCCATGATCAACACACAGCATTGCGCATCCATTTGGCAGCTCCCACGGGTAAGGCTGCCAGTCGCTTGAGTGCCTCAATTCAATCGGCACTGTCTAGCTTGCCCGAGGGCTGGGCAGAGGGCATCCCCTCGCAAGCTGTCACCTTGCATCAACTGTTGCAGTTCAACCCTAATGCAGCCGCTAGCCCTGCGCCCATATTGGCTTCCGACTTGGTGGTGGTAGACGAAGCTTCCATGATTGACCTAGAGCTTATGGCGCGTTTGATGAAATGTGTGCCTGCACAAGCCAGGTTGGTGTTATTGGGCGATAAAGACCAGTTGGCCTCTGTCGAGGCTGGCGCGGTGTGGTCGCAGTTGTGCCAGGGTGCTGACCAAGCAGACGAAAACACACAAACCCAAAATACACAAGCCTACGCCCTGAGTGAACAAACCGCAGTACTGCATGTCAGTCGACGTTTTCACGCCAGCAGCGCCATCGGCCAATGGGCCAAATTCATCAATGCTGGCGATCAACCCCAAATCAAAACACAATGGCATGCCCTACCTGTCAGCAGCTTAAAGCATGGCATTGAAAAGCCAGAAGTCCAACGCTGGCCAGATGAATGCCGCGAAAGACCCCAAGGTCAGCTGCATCCCGAAGTCGTTCACGCATTGCGTGTCGGGTGGTCTTCTTGGTTGGAAATTTTGAAACCACTTCAACAAGCCGGTGCCGTCTGTCACAATGCACAAGCTCTACAATTGTTAAATTCTTTTAGCAAGTTTCAAGTGCTCTGTGCCCTGCGACAAGGCGCTTGGGGCGTTCAAGCAATGAATGAAAAAATTGGAATTGCCTTGCTACTGTCAAAGGGAATTGAAAGAAACTTTCAGTCTGCCAAACTGCAAGACGCTTGGTTTGTGGGGCGTCCCATCATGGTGACGCGCAACGACTACCACCTCAAACTCATGAATGGTGATGTGGGTCAATGCTTACCAACGGCCAATGGATTGCGCGTTGCATTCCCCGATGGCAGTGGCGGCGTGAGGTGGGTTTTGCCATCACGCCTAGATGCCGTTGAAACGGTGTGGGCCATGACCGTTCACAAATCTCAAGGCTCCGAGTACGACCATGTGCTCTTGGTGTTGCCTGATCGGGATGCTCCCGTTCTGACACGAGAGCTGCTGTACACCGGCGTAACGCGTGCCAAATCTCAACTGACTTGGTGGGCCCCCAATCCCTCTGTCTTGTTTAATGCGGTAAAGCAACAAGTGACCCGAAGTGGCGGTTTGGCAGATGCCTTATTCCATCCGGCAAAATAGGCACTACAGAAAAAAGCGAGTAAGCATGAATTTCGATGATATGGCTGACAAGTTGTCAGCCCACCCTGACTTCAAAGTCAAACGACGCTTGGTGCCAGTTCTAGACTTTGGGCCTGCGTCTGGTGGGCCTACCAAGCGCGTTCTCATTTTGGATACGGAAACGACTGGCCTAGATTGGCACGCTGAAAATATCATCGAGTTGGCCATGTTGGCCGTCGATGTCGATCTTCAAACGGGCCTGCCTGTTGGTGCGGTTGAGGTCTATGAAGACTTTGAAGATCCTGGCCGCCCGATCCCTGCAGAGATCGTCAAGCTCACTGGCATTACCAACCAAGACGTCGAGGGTCAAAAACTCAACGAAGACAAAATTAAGGAGATGGTGCAAGGTGCAGACCTTATCGTGGCGCACAACGCTGGCTTCGATAGGCCTTTCGTCGAAAACCGATTGGAAGTCTTTGAGCACAAAGCATGGGCCTGCTCATTTGCAGGCATCAACTGGAAGGCCCAAGGTTTGGGGTCTGCCAAGTTGGAATTTCTGTGCAGCGAATTGGGGTGGTTCTACGATGCTCATCGCGCACAAGTCGACTGCCATGCTTTGCTCCGTGTCTTGTCTTCCCCTTTAAAGGCCCAACCTGACGACATGCCATCTACAGGCCTGCAACAACTTTTTAAGGCGGCCGAACAAGCTCGAACAGTGGTCAAAGCATTTGGTTCACCCTTTGAAACCAAAGACAAGCTCAAAGCCCGCGGCTACCGCTGGGATGCTGAAGCCAAAGTTTGGTACACAGCCGTGAAGTCAGCCGATGCATTGGAGTCAGAGGCTGAATGGCTCAAATCACAGGTTTATGGCGGGCGGGCTGCCAGAATTGGGCTTGAAACTCAAGATGCCTTGGTTCAATTTTCAAGCCGAAGCGGTAAATCGGGCGACCGAGTCTTGTAATTTGAAAGATTTCGGGTGCTAAATAGGCAGAAGACGCCTCCAAAGACAGGATAATCAAAGGTTGGGGAAAATAATATTTCCCTTTCCGGAAAATTATCCCCCTCCCTTCTGAAGAGCATCCCAGCCATGGCCCAATACGTTTTTTCTATGAACCGCGTCGGCAAGATCGTGCCGCCGAAGCGTCACATTCTCAAAGACATCTCACTCAGTTTTTTCCCAGGCGCCAAAATTGGCGTGCTTGGTTTGAATGGTTCCGGCAAATCGACTTTGCTGAAAATCATGGCCGGCATCGACAAGGAAATTGAAGGCGAAGCCATTCCAATGTCTGGCCTCAAAATTGGGTATCTGCCCCAAGAACCCCAAATGGACCCCGACGAAACTGTGCGTGAAGCGGTTGAAGGTGGCATGGGTGAAGCCAAGGCAGCGCAAGCGCGCTTAGAAGAAGTCTATGCAGCCTACGCTGAGGAGGACGCTGATTTTGATGCGCTGGCTGCAGAGCAAGCGAAACTTGAGGCCATCATCGCTACGGCGGGTGACGCATCCGACCACCAACTGGAAATCGCTGCCGACGCTTTGCGTTTACCCCCATGGGACGCCATGATCGGCAAACTTTCAGGCGGTGAAAAACGCCGCGTGGCATTGTGCCGTTTGTTGCTTAGCCGCCCCGACATGTTGCTGCTTGACGAACCCACCAACCACTTGGACGCCGAAAGTGTTGACTGGCTAGAGTTGTTCTTACAACGTTTCCCTGGCACCGTGGTGGCCATTACCCACGATCGTTACTTCTTGGACAACGCGGCCGAATGGATCTTGGAGCTCGATCGCGGACATGGCATTCCCTACAAAGGCAACTATTCCAATTGGTTGGAGCAAAAAGAGGCGCGCTTGGGTCAAGAGCAACGCACCGAAGACGCTCGCACCAAGGCCATGAAAAAAGAATTGGAGTGGGCCCGTTCCAACCCCAAAGGCCGTCAAGCTAAAAGCAAGGCGCGTTTAGCACGCTTTGAAGAACTCAGCGATTATGACTACCAAAAACGCAATGAAACGCAGGAAATTTTCATTCCTGTTGCCGAACGTTTGGGCAACGAAGTTTTTGAATTCACCAACGTCAGCAAGTCCTTCGGCGATCGTTTGCTGATCGACAACCTGAGCTTCAAAGTGCCGGCTGGCGCCATCGTCGGCATCATCGGACCTAACGGCGCCGGAAAATCAACACTCTTCAAGCTCATCTCAGGCAAAGAGCAGCCCGATAGTGGAACCATCAAAGTAGGTCAAACCGTGAAGATGGCTTTCGTCGATCAAAACCGTGACGATCTTTCTAACGAAAAAACCGTTTGGGAAGATGTGTCTGGTGGTTTGGACATCATGACTGTTGGGAAGTTTCAAATGCCCAGCCGTGCTTACTGCGGCCGCTTCAACTTCAACGGCGGCGATCAGCAAAAGAAAGTAGGCATGTTGTCCGGTGGCGAGCGTGGCCGTTTGCACTTGGCCAAAACCCTCATCGAAGGGGGCAACGTGTTGCTGTTGGACGAACCATCCAATGACTTGGACGTGGAAACACTTCGCGCCTTGGAAGATGCTTTGCTTGAGTTTGCGGGCTCCATCATGGTCATCAGCCACGATCGTTGGTTCTTAGACCGCATTGCCACACATATTTTGGCCGCCGAAGGTGACAGCCAATGGGTGTTCTTTGATGGCAACTACCAAGAATACGAAGCCGACAAGAAGAAACGTCTGGGCGAAGAAGGTGCCAAGCCCAAGCGCGTGCGTTTTAAAGCATTGAAATAATTCACAGCCCTCTTAATTCAGAAAGCAGAGTGGAGTAGTGCCATGAAACCCATGCGCTTGGAGGACGTTCTCTTCAGCCAAGGTTTTGGCACACGACGCGTTTGCGCGGGCTTGATCCAGCAGGGTTATGTGAGTGTCAGTGGCGAGGTTCAAGAAGACCCTGGCGTTTTCTTTGATCCCGAAAATTTGAAGTTCAAAGTGCAGGGCGTTGACTGGCCTTACTATGATCGTGCCTATCTCATGCTGCACAAACCCTCCGGCACGGAGTGCTCGCAAAAGCCCTCTACTTGGCCCAGCATTTACACCTTGCTGCCATCGCCTTTAAGACTGCGCCCGCAAAAGGCTGCCGTACAAGGCGTGCAAGCAGTGGGCCGATTAGACCAAGACACCACGGGGCTGTTATTGCTCACAGATGACGGAAAGTTCATTCACCGCATGAGCTCACCCAAGCACCACATGCCCAAGGTGTATGAAGTCACCACCAAACACGAGGTGACCGAGCACCAAGTGGAAAAGTTGATGGCGGGTGTGGTTTTAGATGACAGCCCAAAGCCTGTCAAAGCTGCGGCCTGTGAAAAAGTGTCTGATAGCCACTTAAAGCTCACCCTCACCGAAGGCAAGTACCACCAAGTCAAGCGCATGTTGGCCGCGGTGGGCAATCGGGTGGAAGGCCTGCACCGCAGTGCCATAGGCAATTTGCAGTTGCCAGACGATTTGGCACCCGGTCAGTGGCGTTGGATTTTGCCCAGCGAATTGGAAAAATACTTTAAGGCCTGAAGCACTTCTTGAGCTTGGTCCTTGTGGGGGCTGTGCCCACAGTTTTCTAATTTCACCAAGTGGGTTTGTGGCGCGTGGGCAGCTATTTCATCAATTTGCGCCATGCTTCCATAAAGGTCATCGACACCTTGGATGGCCATCAAAGGTGATTGAATGTGGTGGAGCAGGGGGCGAATGTCAAAATGTCTAAAGGCCTCGCTTAACCACACGTCGTTCCATTGCCAGAAAGCCACATCGACATCTTTGTGAAAAGCAGTCAATTTGGGTTTGAGTTTTTCGAAGCTATCTCTCGCTTGAGCTATGGCTTGAAGAGAAATCTCTTCCACCATCACATGGGGTGCCAACACCACGCAGCCTGTCACCGAAAATTGGCTTGCATAAATGAGTGAAATGGTGCCGCCATCTGAGTGGCCAATTAAGAGGGGATTGCTTATTTTCAAAGCAGACAGCAGTGCGGGCAGAACTTGCAAAGCTTCACGGTGCATGTAGTCCGCCTTCAAGCGGCCACTGCCACGGACGTCAGGAATGCCATCGGATTGGCCATAACCTTGGCGGGAATACACCCATCCTTCGCAGCCTAGGCTTTGACAGATTTGAGCTGGCCAATCTTTCCAAAGGGCAACACTTCCAAGGCCTTCATGTAAAAACACGCAGGCTGGCGCTTTTGTCGCTGAAGCGCTAAGTGGATCCACTGGAATGTGTTTCACCTCTAAATGGACGCCCAAGACTGAGATAAGCACAGGCAATGTCATGGCTCGAATTTTGGCAGCAGAAATGCCCACTTTTTATCATTTTGCCGATGAGTTTTCATGCGAAGTCTCAATACCCCATTACACTTATGCCATGATCTTACGCGCACTGACATTCTCAATGGGTTTGGCTGCATTCAGTTTTGCATTTGCCATGTCTTCAAGTCCCCTGCCAGCGCCGCCGGTTCCTGCCGTTCAAGCGCCAGCCCCCATCTTTGTCCTGAACTCCCTCGATGGCAACGTCAGCGTCATTGACCCTGTCACTTGGACCGAAACTAAGCGCATTCCCACTGGCAAAGAGCCTCACCATTTGTACCTAACGCCCGATGAAAAATCGGTCATTGTGGCCAATGCCTTGTCCGATTCCTTGACCTTCATCGATCCCCGCACGGCAGAAGTTCAACGGGTGGTGACTGGCATTTTGGATCCCTACCAATTGCGCTTTTCACCCGATATGAAGTGGTTTGTAACTGTCGCCAACCGACTCAATCACATTGATATTTACAAATGGGATGGACAAACACCTACCTTGGTCAAGCGCATCCCATCTGCTAAAACGCCCAGCCATATGTGGATTGACAGCAAGAGCACCACCATGTGGGCCACTATGCAAGACAGTGATGAATTGGTAGCCGTCGATTTGAATACGCAAACCATCAAGTGGCGTGTGAAAACTGGTCCTATGCCTGCGGATGTGTTTGGCACTCCAGACGATAAAACATTGCTCATCGGGTTGACAGGCAGTGATGGGGTCGAGGTTTATGACGTCTCCAATGGCCCTGCAAAAAAAATCAAAAAAATTCCAACTGGCAAGGGAGCGCACGCGTTTCGTGCCCTTGGAGACAAGCAGCACGTTTTGGTTAGCAACCGTGTTGCTAACACCATCAGTAAAATCGACTACAAAAGTTTCAAAGTCGTCGATAAATTTCCGGGTCCCACAGGCCCAGATTGCATGGACATCATGGCAGATGGCAAAACTATTTTGTTAGCCTCTCGTTGGGCACAAAAGTTAAGCGTGATTGACATGACCACCCGCCAAGTTGTCCGTCAAATCAAGGTGGGCAAGTCGCCTCACGGTGTTTGGACATTGGACCATGCGCCTCGTCAGTGACGCATTAGGTATCTCATTGGCTCGGATTTTTCTGGGTGCACTTTTGTTCAATGCACTTTCATTTGTTGCTGTAGCTCAGACTAAAAATTCAACGCAGCAATGTCAAAAACCAATTTATTTGACTTTTGATACAGGGCACATGGGTGTGGCCCCCTTGATTGCTGAAGTCCTTCGCAAGCAGCAAGTGCCTGTTACCTTTTTTGCAGCGAATGAAAAAACAAAAGAGGGTGATGGCAGTTTGGGAAGCCATTGGGCTTCATGGTGGCGCGAGCGGGCCAGCGAAGGCCACGACTTTGCCAGTCACACCTATGACCATGCCTATTGGCGCGCAGACATTGACCCGCAAAATTTCAAAATTCGACCCAGTGCGGGTGAGCAAAAAGATCAAAACTTAATTTGGAATTCACAAGCTTACTGTGCCAATTTGAAAAAAGCATCACAGCGTGTTGAAGCAATGACTGGTCGCCCTAGCTTGCCTCTTTTTCGGGCGCCTGGCGGTAAAACTTCCCCGGCCTTGCTGAAAGCAGCAAGTCAATGTGGCTACACCCACGTGGGCTGGGCACCCTCGGGTTTCTTAGGTGACGAATTGTCAAGCCAAACTCACAGCAACCCTGCCTTACTTCGATCTGCGCTACAAAATATCAAAAGTGGCGATATCTTGATGGCCCATTTGGGCATTTGGTCGCGCCAAGATCCTTGGGCTCCTGCCGTACTAGAGCCGCTTATTGTGGGCCTGAAAGAAAAAGGTTTTTGTTTCGCCAGTTTGCGCCAACACCCGCAATATTCGAAACTTCTTTCTACGGTTCAATAAAGACCCTTGAACGTCGCCAGCTTTTGAATCACAACCTCATGTTTACCTCATTGATTGAATCGCTCATTGACACCTTTGCAGCCTTGCAAACGATGCTGTTTGAAAGTGTGGTTCAGCCCATTGCTTTTGCATGCGGTGCAGGCAACCTGCTTGATGTAGCCTTTGAAGGCACAGGTTGGCTTTTGCTTGGCTTGTTGCAAATAGGGATTCTGGTTGTCCTTATTGCTCCTTTGGAAAAATGGCGTCCCATCGAAGCTGTGGTTGATTCCAAAGGGGTCAAGATCGATGTGATTTACACCCTCATTCATCGTTTGGGTTTGTTCAAGCTGGTGATGTTTTTCACTTTTGAAAATGTCATTGAAACTGCTTTTGGCATGTTGCGCGTGTATGGGCTTCCAACTTTCAATATCGATGCTATCTGGCCTGGTGTCTCAGACATCGCTTGGGTCAGTTTCTTTCTTTATCTCATCGTCTTTGATTTTGTGAACTACCTGATTCACCGGGGACAACACCAAATTAACCGATGGTGGGCTTTGCATTCTCTGCATCACTCTCAAAGGCAAATGACCATGTGGACAGACAACCGCAATCATTTGTTAGACGATGTGATCACCACACTTTTACTGTCTGTGGTGGCCAAGCTCATCGGTGTTGGCCCAGGCCAATTTGTGGCCTTGGTGGTGTTAAGCCAATTGAGCGAGAGTTTTCAACATGCCAATATCAGATGCAGTTTTGGCTGGCTTGGAGATCGGTTGTTGGTCAGCCCTAGATTTCATCGCTTGCACCATGCCATTGGCATTGGTCACGAATCAGCAGGCCGAAAAACCTTAGGCGGTCACAATTTTGGCGTCTTGTTTCCTTGGTGGGACATGATTTTCAAAACCGCTGACTTTTCCAACAGATACGACCCAACAGGTGTGCGAGATCAAGTAGAGGAGGGACGCGATTATGGGCGGAGTTTTTGGGCGCAACAAAAATTAGGCTTCACGCGCTTTCTAAGCAAAGATGCGCGGTCATGAAACTCTTCATCGATTCTTTTTGGCGTGCGCTTGCCTACTGTTTGCATCCTAAAGTCATCCTGCTCTCCTTGTTACCGCTCATCTTGATGGCGGTCATCGTCACAGGCTTGGGTGCGATGTACTGGGATCTTGCGGTCAATACCGTGCGCACGGGTATGGAAGACAGCCCTGTGATGGGTTGGGCATGGGCTTGGTTGGGGCGTGTTGGTTTGATGAATTTGAAGACGGTGCTTGCGCCATTGGTCATCATCCTGGCTGTTACGCCATTGGTCATGATCATGTCCTTGCTGGCAGTGTCATTCATGGTGACGCCTGCTTTGGTGAGTTTGGTTGGCACAAGGCGCTTTCCCAACCTTGAGCGAAAACGTGGTGGCTCCCTATGGCAAAGCGTTTTGTGGACTTTGATGTCTGTCATTCTGGCCATCTGCGCATTGATTCTGACTTTGCCACTTTGGTGGCTTCCGCCGCTGGCCATACTTTTGCCGGCCCTGATTTGGGGATGGCTGACCTACAGGGTCATGAGCTACGATGTCTTGGCTGAACATGCGTCTGGTCAAGAGCGGATCGAGCTCATGAAGCGCCATCGATTTCAATTGCTTGGCATGGGCGTTCTAAGTGGTGCCATGGGCGCAGCGCCTAGTTTGGTGTGGGCTTCCGGCGCTTTGTTTGCTGCTGCATTTGTTATTCTCATCCCCGTTGCAGTTTGGATTTACACCCTGGTCTTTATCTTCTCAGCGCTTTGGTTTGTCCACTTTTTGTTGCTTGCTTTAAGCAAGCTCAGAGAAGAACCCATGACCATCCTGAACGAAACACAGTTATGAACTCAGCATTGCAACTCACACCGCCTTCCATTGGCCTCATCATCATCGGCGATGAAATTTTGTCAGGTAAACGATCAGACAAACACTTGCCCAAATTCATAGAGCTTCTGAACGAGCGAGGTTTGCAGTTGACTTGGGCCGAGTATGTAGGCGACTCTCCCGAGCGCATTGAACAGGTCTTAACCCGTGCTTTCGCATCGGGTGACGTGGTTTTCTCTTGCGGTGGCATTGGTGCAACGCCAGACGATCACACCCGCCAATGCGCTGCCCAAGCTTTGGGTGTGCCCTTGGCATTGCACCCAGAAGCCAAGGCCTTGATTTTGGAGCGCATGCGCGATGTTGCCATGGAGCAGGGTGTTGCCTTTGAACCTGACCGCGACGACAACCTTCACCGATTGAACATGGGTACTTTCCCACAAGGTGCTCAGATCATTCACAACCCCTACAACAAAATTCCGGGTTTTACTTGCCTGGGTGCACAACAAGGCATGCTTCACTTTGTGCCCGGTTTTCCCGTCATGGCGTGGCCCATGATGCAAGACAAACTCGATGCCTATTGCCAAACATGGGGCACCGCGCCCAAGCGCATCGAGAGGTCTGTGATTGTTTTTGGCGCTATGGAGGCAACCCTGACCCCCTTGATGGAGCGCATTGAACTGCAACATGCGGGGATCAAGGTTTTTAGCCTACCCAGCGTGGACCATCCCAAGTGGGGCAAGCACATCGAACTGGGCGTGAAAGGGGTTGACCCCCAGGTTGAGAGCGCTTTTCAGGCTTTGAAAGAAGGCTTAAAGCCATTTTCAATCGAGCTTGGCCCCGAAATGGTGCGATAAGTAACATAGCACTATAATGGTGCATATTTTGTGTATTGTGGTGCATCAAATTGATGCTAAAAATTCCGAGCGAGACGCCAAGTCAATCGCTGTCCACAGGGCACAATAGCGTGCTTGGGAAATTGCCGTTATCTGCCATTGTTGGCATAAAAACTGCATTCCCGAAGAACCAATTATCAACATCCATCCTTAGGAGAATTTGATGGCAAAGACCGTCGCAGACGTAATGAAGATGGTGAAGGACAATGAAGTCAAATTTGTTGACTTCCGCTTCACCGATACCCGTGGCAAAGAGCAGCACGTTTCCGTGCCAATTTCCCACTTTGACGAAGCTAAGTTCACTGACGGCCACGCGTTCGACGGTTCTTCTATTGCCGGTTGGAAAGGCATTGAAGCCTCCGATATGTTGTTGATGCCCGATCCCATGACGGCCAACATCGATCCCTTCTTTGAAGAAACAACTTTGATTTTGGGTTGCGACGTGTTGGAGCCAGGTGATGGCAAAGCCTACGACCGTGACCCCCGTTCTATCGCCAAGCGCGCTGAAGCCTATTTGAAGGCTTCCGGTTTGGGCGATACAGCTTACTTCGGACCTGAGCCAGAATTTTTCTTGTTTGACGACGTTCGTTTCGGCAGCGACATGTCCGGTTCGTTCTTCAAGATCGACGACTACGAAGCACCATGGAACAGCGGTACCAAAATGGAAGGCGGCAACCGCGG
>CANNNB010000022.1 GCA_947505995.1 Comamonadaceae bacterium | reverse complement strand
TGACAGGCACACACCGGCGTTGCCCACCAAGGAGCGCCCCGGTTCAATCATGAGTTGCCGCTGGCCAAAACCACGCGCATCTAATTTGGCCAACAGTTGTTGCCACAAGGCATCGGCGGCGGGTGGTGTATCGCCGTTGTAGTCGATGCCCAAACCACCCCCAAACTCAATGTGGTGAATGGGAATGCCAGCCGCCTCAATATCGACCACCAAATCAAGAATGCGGTCCATGGCGTCCAAATACGGCGTGGCCTCTGTAATTTGCGAGCCAATATGGCAATCGATGCCCACGACGGCCAAGCCTGGCAAGGCAGCTGCGCGCTTGTAAGTTTGAACAGCACTTTCATGTGCAACACCAAACTTGTTGCCTTTGAGACCGGTCGAAATGTAGGGGTGTGTCTTGGGGTCAACGTTGGGGTTGACGCGCAAACTCACGGGTGCTTTTTTGTGGAGCGACAAGGCGACTTCGTTGAGAACTTCCAGTTCTGCTTCGCTTTCCACATTGAAGCAAGCAATGCCTAGCTCGAGGGCTTTTTTCATTTCAGCACGTGTTTTGCCAACGCCCGAAAAAATGATTTTCTCGGGTGCACCGCCAGCTGCCAAAACGCGGGCCAACTCGCCACCCGACACAATGTCAAAGCCGCATCCGGCTTTGGCAAAGACCTGCAGCACTGCCAAATTAGAGTTGGCTTTCATGGCATAGCAAATTTGTACTTTGCGGCCAGCAAAGCCACGTTGGTAGGCCGCCAGTGCCGATAACATCGATGCCTTGGAGTAAGCAAAAACCGGTGTACCAAATTGGGCTGCGACATTGGCAAGCTTGACGTTCTCCATGCAAAGGCTATTGGCTTGGTAAGCGATGTGAGGCTGTCCAGGAAGGGAGTTGGCGTTCATGGTTTTGTAGCTGAAGGTGTCAGGGGGGCGGGGGCTTGTGGCCCAGACGCTGGCTTTTTGTCAGGGGTAGCTGGCGCATCGCTTTGAAAACGAGGTGTCAAAATTTGCAGCAAAGTGGCGCGGTCTGCCGACAAGGGGTCTTGGGGATGAACCAGAGGCCCTTTTTGCCCGCAGGCGGTCAAAGCCACCGCACAGACGCCAAGGGTATGGGCAACGACTAAAATTCTTAAAACTTTGAACATGTTACGGATTGTAATGACCGACCTAGAATTTCTGGATATGGCTGAACGCCTTTTGTCTCGCATCGAGACCAGTTGCGATCGAATCAACGACGAAACCGATGCCGACATCGATAACCAAAGGGTAGGCGGCATGATTACCATCACGTTTAGCAACCGCAGCCAAATCATTGTGAATTTGCAAAAACCTTTGCATGAGGTGTGGCTCGCGGCAAAGTCAGGCGGCCACCACTACAAATTCAAAGAAGGCACTTGGCAGGACACCAAAGGTGAGGGCGAGTTTTTTGAAAACCTCTCCCGTTTTGGCTCAGCACAGTCGGGCCAAACGCTGAACTTCTAATTGAACTTGCTCAATTTCGGAACAAATCCATAATTCGTTTTTTCTCATCGGGTTCTGGCAGGCTGCCACCTTTTTCGTTTCCTAAGCCAAGGCTGGTAACACCGCCGCCTTTGGCATATTCGTCATAGTACCAATCGCCATTGGCATACAAGACACCTTCAGGGGCGATAGCGTCCATGATGGGCATATTTTTGAGTGCAGTTTCCATGAAATTGATCCAGACGGGCAAGCTCAAGCCGCCGCCTGTTTCACGATCGCCTAATTTGCGGGGTGTGTCATAGCCAATCCAAACCACGGCCGTCAAATTGCGGTGATAGCCGGCAAACCAAGCATCCATCGAATCGTTGGTGGTACCTGTTTTGCCGTAAATATCATCTCGCTTGAGGGCTACGCGTGCTTTGGCTGCTGTGCCTGAGCGAGTCACTTCTTGTAGCAAACTGGTCATGACAAACGCGTTGCGAGGTGTGATAGCGCGCGAAGCTTCATCGGCCAGTTTGGGCGGACTGTCGACCAAGATTTTGCCTTTGTGATCAGTTACGCGCGTGATCATGTGCGGTTGAACGCGCATACCGCCATTGGCAAATACAGAATAGCCTGTGGCCATTTGCATAGGGGTGACTGAACCTGCGCCCAATGCCATGGTCAGATAAGCGGGGTGTTTGTCTTCGTCAAATCCAAATTTGGTAACCCATTCTTGGGCATTGCGAGTGCCAACAGATTGCAGAATGCGAATTGAAATCATGTTTTTCGATTTGGCCAAACCTTTGCGAAGTGTCATGGGCCCTTCGAAAGTGCCGTCGTAATTCTTGGGCTCCCAAGGCTGTCCTCCCGTCACACCGGCATCAAAAAACAGCGGCGCATCGTTCACCACAGTGGCTGGGGTGAAGCCCTTTTCTAATGCAGCCGAATAAATGAAGGGCTTGAAGCTAGAGCCCGGTTGCCGCCACGCTTGAATGACGTGGTTGAACTTGTTCTTGGCAAAATCAAAACCACCGACCAGCGCTCTGACGGAGCCGTCTTGTGGGCTGATGGCCACAAATGCGCCTTCAACTTCGGGCAGTTGGGTAATCTCCCAAGTGCCTTTGGGGGTTTGCACAACCCGAATCACGGCGCCGCGTTTGATTTTGATGTTGGGGCCAGCTTTGTCAGACAAGCCAGACTGTGCCGGTTTCAAGCCCTCGCCTGTAATTTCAAGCTGCTCAGCATTTTGGCGGATGGCCACAATTTTCTTGGGACTTGCTTCCAACACTACAGCCGACATGACATCGCCATTGTCGGGGTGGTCGTCCAACACCTCATCGATGGCGTCTTCCATCTCTTTGGGATTGGCTGACAGCTCAATGAATTTTTCTGGGCCGCGGTAAACCTGCCGGCGTTCATAGTCCATGATGCCTTGACGCAAAGCCTGATAGGCCGCATTTTGTTCTGTCGATTGCAGGGTGGTGTAAACATGCAGCCCACGTGTGTAGGTCTCTTGACCATACTGTGCATACATCAACTGCCGCACCGTCTCGGCCACATACTCTGCGTGAATTCGGCCCTTGTCGTTGCTAGGCCGAATGCGAAGAGGCTCGGCCTTGGCCTCCAAGGCCTGTTTGGCGGTGATGAAATTGTTTTCTTCCATTCGCTCGATGATGTACAACTGCCTTGAGCGGGCTCTTTTGGGATTGCTAATAGGGTTGTAAGCCGAGGGCGCCTTGGGTAAGCCGGCTAGCATGGCGGCTTCGGCAATGCTGATGTCTTTTAGCGGCTTGCCAAAATATGTTTCGGCCGCAGAAGCAAATCCGTAGGCTCTGTTGCCTAGGAAAATTTGATTCATGTAGATTTCAAGAATTTGATCTTTGGTGAGCAAATGTTCGAGTTTGAAAGTCAGCAAAATTTCATAAATTTTGCGAGTGTATGTTTTCTCTGTGGACAAATAAACATTGCGTGCCACTTGCATCGTGATGGTCGATGCGCCTTGACTTTTGCGTTTGCCCAAATTGGCAATACCCGCCCTGATGAGGCCTAAATAGTCCAGCCCACCGTGTTGGTAAAAACGCGCGTCCTCGATGGACAACACGGCGTCTTTCATGACTTGTGGAATTTCTCTGATGGGTGTAAGGTTGCGCCGCTCCTCGCCAAACTCACCCATCAAGGCACCGTCTGCCGTGTAAATGCGCAAAGGTAACTTGGGGCGGTAATCGGCTAGATCGGAGGTGTCAGGCAGTTGGGGATAGGCCATCACCATGGCCACACCCACCACCATCAAGAGCGACAACAAACCTGCAATCACCAGGCCAGCAGCCCAAAGACAAATTCGCAAAGCCCAATGCAATCTAGGCGCTTCAATCAAGTCGGGCTGCTGAGATGAGGTTAGTTTGGATTTTTTGGACATGTCTTAAGCGGAAACAACCGCTGACTGCATTGTAAATACGATGGGGCAGATGACGGCATTTGAACGAAGCTGAAAGCAACTTCTTTGAGAGGAATTGTAGTCCTTTCGGGTGCAAAGGGCGGTTTCAATCAAAGCACTGTTCGATGTCTATGAAAGTTAATCAGTGCAACTCATTACTTCACTCATGCCGGCCGCTTCTTTGCGAATTGTGCTGAGTCCTATTTTCATACCCCTTGATGCCTTCTTAGAGCCCAATTCAAGCAGCCATGCCAATTCAAAACCAGACCCTGTCAAGGTATGGGCTGCTTTAGCCAGCCAACGTTCTCAGGTGCTGTATCGAAGGGCTGAAGGATTGACGCTGCTCATGTCGCAATTGAGGGCAGATTGCCTTGAAACTTGGCCCTCTTACAAACCCTTGAGAGGCATTGCGCTTTGGCTCAAATTGCGCACCAGATTCCAAGGCCAATCAAAGCCAATTCCGACTGTGCTCTTGCTTGAGTCAAATGAAGTATTGCAAGGTACTCTGCCATGCCTGCCGCATTGGGGCTCTGAGGACATAGAGGCTGAATGTTCGTTGGATGCGGCTGCCACACTCCAATTGCCAGTCGCCGAGTTGGCCATTGACTTTGAAGTTCATTTAACGGAACAAGGCAATTGGATTGCTCATTACATGGCTTGCCCTCAAAGCTTGATCAAGCTTTATTTAGCGCAAATTAATGTGTTGGATCTCCAACTTAAGGCCATCACTTGCGTTTCAGAAAACGGAGCCTTGTGTGAATCTTGGGGGCTTACACCAGAGTTGATAGCGCAGGCGTTGAGACCGCCACTCAAGGGTGAGTTAGCAAGTCAATATTTCAACTCATTCAAAGGACACAAGCCATGTTGAATTTGATTCGTTCCTCAAAACTTGAATTTCGCCAATCATGCATTGAAATATTGATGGCCCTTTGTATGGGGGTATTCATGGTTGTAGCCCTGATTTTTTTAGACGAAACAGATGCTCAAACAAAACTGGCCCAACACATTTTCAACTTGGCCCATCTTGAATCATCTCAGCAACAGGAAACAGTTTCTGACGCCGAAGTCGGCCATAGTCAACTTGAATTGACCCGTTTGAAATCACGCGTTCTTTATCTAACGCGGCGACAGGAGGAGCGGGAAGACTTGAACGATGTCCAAGCTATTTTGTTATCTCAATCTTGGGGGCAAAAGGGCACGGTGGGTGATTTGAACAGCCTGCAGTGGCAACACGGAAAACTTGAGTTTGAGGTGCTCACAAAGGCCTCGGAAGATTGGCAAAACCTGCTTAGCGATATGAATTTGTTCGATCGGTGGCAAACAGCGCCTCAAATTATTCATTCGCATCGAAGCTTGACCAAGCCTTCGACTGGTGGGGCAGGCCTGGTAGAAGTCAAACTGAAGGCCAATCAGTGGGCGCGCGCTTCTAATTCGCTGACTGCTAAGACAGCACCATGAACATTCAAGCGCTCAATGACAAGTTTAGTAGCAAAGGTGTGCTCTTGGTTTCAAGCGCATGGCCGCAGTTTGCATTTCATTGGCGCAACCCAGGGTTTTTGCGCATTTTCTGGGTCCGAATCATTTTGGCAATCGTGTCTGGTGGTTTGTGCATGTTGTGTGTTCAGGGTGTTTGGCATGCCCTGACCAGCAACGGTTGGATGCCATCGCACCGTCAGCAATGGCAGCATTTGGCGCAGGCGCATTCAGATCAGCAGTCTGAACAGTCATTGCAAATGGCCAAGTTACAGGTCTTGGTTTTGAAACATGCGCAAACAAATGCTGCACTGCTTGAGTACCAAACGCAAGTGGATGAGCTAATTTTGGCTTGGCCAAATTCTGCCTTGCGCATGCACCTAATTTCTCACTTGCAACAAATGGCTCAAACTCAAAAATTGCACATCTCTCAAATGAAACTAACGCCCTTGTCCGATGAACATGGCTTCGAGGTGGCCGTTTTAGATTTCAGTCTGAAGGGCACGCAATGGGCCACCTTTGCCTATTGGCAGGCAATGAACCGCTTGTTTCAAAACGGCATTTGGCCCGCCTTGATTTGGCGCTTGTTGCCTGATGGAGAATACGGCTTGGAGGGGCAAGTTCATTTGTTGTGGGACGCTCAAGATGCTTTCACGGACACCGGTGTTGAGTTGCAAGATGCCAGTCGTTTTAAAGCTGAAAAAAGTCATCGCAGTTTGGACGCACACGTTTTGCCAGATCATTCCCTAGGGCAGATGCGCATCGTGGGCACCGCTCAGTCTTTCGCTGGGCCCAAGACAGAATTGTTTTGGACCTTCCTTCAATCGGGTCGACAAACCAGTGTGGTGCGCGCCGGTCAATACTTGGGCATTGAAAACCGACAAGTGCTTTCTTTGGATGCACAAGGGCTTTGGCTTGGTGGTGAGTTGGGTCAGCCAAGCACGTTGTTGGCTTGGGACAAGGTGCCACCATGATCGGCCTGAATGACTCAAACATTCAAGCTGTCAGATGGGTCGGGTGTATGTTGCTTTGTTGCTGTTTCTTGTCGCCATGCAAAGCGCTTGAAATCGATCAAAAAATGAAATGGCGCTTTCAAAATATCGAGGTCAAGGTACTTCTTCAATCGCTGGCAGAAATCTGCCATCAAAATTTGATTGTGGCTGAGGGTGTGTCGGGTCCTGTGAGTCTAAATTTAAATGACATGACTTGGCGCGAAGCCCTGGCGGTGGTGGTTCAGTCTAAAAACTTGGTCGCCAACGAGCAAGCTGGTGTTTTGTGGATTGCCTCTAAAAAAGAAGTGCCTGAAAATCTACAAGCCTTGGCCATTCCTTTGAAATATGCCAAAGCGCTTGATGTGGTTCAACGCTTGCAATTGGCCGGAGGCGGCGCGGCAAGTTCTGGGCATCATTGGCTCAGCGCGCGGGGAACGGTGATGGCCGAACCACGAACCAATCAATTGTTTTTTCTGGACACCCCGTTTTATCTCAAGCAGATGCAAGAAGTCATCAAACGGCTCGATGTACCGGTCCGGCAAGTCATGATTGAAGCGCGGATTGTCGAGGCTGAGGAGCAATTCGGAAAATCATTGGGCGTGCGTTTGGGCGGTGCTTTTGCAGCCCCTTTTACCGCGCCCTTTGCCGCCAATGCCAAGCCAGTGAATATGGCAATCAGTGGCCAAGCGCAAGCCAATGCAGGTGGTATTCAGCCAGGTTATGTGTTGAATTTACCAGCGGGTTCGGCAGGGCAAGCCATCTATGCGCCGGCTAGTTTTGCCATTTCGCTGTTCAATGCTGCGGCCAATCAATTTTTAAACCTCGAAATTTCAGCACTTGAAGCAGATGGCAAGGGCAAAGTAGTGGCCAGTCCGAGGGTGGTCACAGCCGATCAAACCAAGGCCTTGATTGAACAAGGAACAGAGCTGCCCTACCAAGTGAGCAATGGCAATGGGGCAGCATCTGTGGCCTTTCGCAAGGCCAATTTGAAACTAGAGGTCACGCCGCAAATCACACCTGAAGGGGCTGTCGTGCTTGAGTTGGACATTGCCAAAGACAGTGTCGGTCAAATTACATCAGCAGGCTATGCCATCAACACCAAGCACGTCAAAACACAAGTTTTGGTAGACAACGGCGGCACAGTGGTCATTGGCGGTATTTTGGAGGCGGCAGACAAGGACGATGTGACTCAATTACCGTGGCTTGGCAGCCTTCCCGGACTCGGTTGGCTCTTTAAAAGCAAACAATCAACCCAGCGGAAAACAGAAATGCTTATTTTTGTGACGCCCAGAGTGCTTGCAGAAAACCAAAACCCAGCGCCCTCGAATACACTTGGTGTCTCTATCCTTCCTTAAATTTCTACTTTTGCTCATTATTTTTGTTGGCCTCCCGGGATCTGGCAAAACGACCATCGGCAGACAGATGGGGCGTCGACTTGGCCTGCCTTTTTTAGATTCCGACAGTGTCATTGAGCAACGTTTAGGTTGTTCGATTCGAGAGTTCTTTGACCGTGAAGGTGAAGAGCGTTTCCGTGACATTGAGCAAAACGTGATTGACGATTTAAGCAAGTACCACCATGGCGTGTTGTCTACGGGCGGCGGCTCGGTGCTTCGGCCTCTCAATCGTCAAAATTTACACTCAAGAGGCAAAGTGATTTATTTGCGTTCAACGCCAGAAGAAGTTTTTAGAAGACTCAAACATGATATGCAAAGACCGCTTCTGCAAGTGAGCGATCCCCAAGAAAAGTTGAAAGATTTGTTTAATGCACGCGATCCACTTTATCGCGAGACTGCGCATTTTACTTTTGAGACTGGCCGTCCCAGTATCAGCAAATTGCTCAACACCATCATTGCAGAGTTAGACCTTGATGGATTTGATACGCAACCCACACACTACCATTCGAGCCGAACATGAACGCATTGAACACCCTCACCGAAACTGTTCGAATTGATTTGGCCGATAGAAGTTATGACATTCTGATTGGTGAAAACTTGTTGGGTCAAGCAAGCACTTACGGCCAATTGCCCAAAGCTACCACGGCCTTGATTGTGAGCAACACCACGGTTTCACCCCTTTACGAAGCTGCCTTGAGGCAGGCTCTGTCGGTGCATTACAAACTGATTCACAGTGTTCAGTTGCCAGATGGTGAGGCGCACAAAGACTGGGTCACCTTGAACCTAATTTTTGACACTTTGCTGGGCCATGCTTGCGATCGCAAAACAGTTTTGTTTGCATTGGGTGGTGGTGTCGTAGGCGATATGACGGGCTTTGCTGCTGCCAGCTTTATGCGAGGCGTGCCCTTTGTTCAAGTCGCCACCACACTCTTGGCACAAGTCGATTCGTCGGTGGGCGGTAAAACGGCCATCAACCACCCTATGGGCAAGAACATGATTGGTGCGTTCTACCAACCTCAGCGGGTGGTTTGCGATTTGAGTGTTTTGAAAACTTTGCCAGCGCGAGAACTCAGCGCTGGTTTGGCCGAAATCATCAAATATGGCCCCATCTCAGACATGGCGTTTTTAGATTGGATAGAAGCCAACATCGACGACTTGAAAGCCTGCGAGACGCAAGCCATGGCACATGCAGTGAAACGCAGTTGTGAAATCAAAGCTTTCGTTGTGGGTCAAGATGAGCGAGAGTCTGGTTTGCGCGCCATCTTGAATTTCGGCCACACATTTGGCCACGCCATAGAGTCTGGCCTTGGCTACGGTGAGTGGTTGCACGGTGAGGCTGTAGGCTGCGGCATGGTCATGGCCGCCCATTTGTCGGCCGACATGGGTTTGATCGATGCTGCTTTTGTGCAGCGTTTGACCGACATCATTGAGCGCGCTGGCTTGCCCATTAAGGGCCCTGTACTCAATGACCAAGACAATGCTGGGCTGTATTTGGCCCTCATGTTGCATGATAAAAAATCAGTGGCTGGCGACATTCAATTTGTCTTGATTGAAGGCCCAGGCAAAGCCCGTGTCAGTGCTGCACCGGAAGCCATGGTGCGTGCTGTGATAGATCGTTGCTGTGCTTGAAATTTACGCATGCGCTGCTGAAAACTCGCGCGGTAGGCGTCATGCCGAAATGCCAGCGCCCACCCGCAATGACTTCCAACGTGATCGAGACCGCATCGTCCATTCCACAGCTTTTCGCCGTCTGGTCTACAAAACACAGGTCTTTTTGAACCACGAAGGCGATTTATTCCGCACTCGATTGACGCACTCTTTAGAAGTGGCCCAACTGGGACGTTCTATTGCTCGCGCATTGGGTTTGAACGAGGATTTGGTTGAAGCGGTAGCTCTCGCGCATGACTTAGGCCACACACCATTTGGCCATGCTGGGCAAGACACCTTGAATGAATGCATGCAAAATTTTGGCGGCTTCGAGCACAACTTGCAAAGCCTTCGTGTGGTTGATCATTTGGAAGAACGTTACCCTGACTTTGATGGCTTGAACCTCACTTTCGAAACGCGTGAGGGAATTTTAAAACACTGCGCCAAACGCAATGCGCTTTTGATTGAGTCCCAAGAACCTGGTGGGGTGGCCAAACGATTTTTGGATGGCACGCAACCCAGCTTGGAAGCGCAGCTTTGTAATTTGGCAGATGCCATTGCTTACAACGCGCATGACATTGACGATGGTGTGCGTTCTGGTTTACTGAGCTTGTCGCAAATGGAGGAAGTGCCCTTGTTTGCGAATTACAAAAAATTGACACTTCAGCAGCACCCGATTTTGGCGGATGCTTCCAAATCTCGACGCTTGTTGTATGAAACCATTCGCCGCATGCTTAGCGATCAGGTTTACGATGTCATAGACACCACGCGCGCCAATTTGCTTTTGCATGCGCCACAAAGTGCAGAACATGCAAGGCTTGAAGGGCCTCTGGTGGCGTTTGGGCAAGTCATGGCGGAGCAGGTCCAGGTCATGAAGTCTTTTTTGCTCAAGCATTTGTATCGGCATCCCCAAGTGATGGAGACCACAACCCATGCCCAAACAGTCGTGCGCGAGTTGTTTTCTGCTTACCTTAACAGTCCTCAAGAAATGTCTTCTGATTTTTCTGCGCGCAAAGAAACACCTCGCGCAGTGGCCGACTATATTGCGGGCATGACCGATCGATTTGCTGCGCGGGAACACGAACGCTTGACGGGTCGTCGATTGCTGGCATGACGAGTTCAATCTTTGCTGTGTCAAAGCCATCGTCTGTAGGGGCCGCCTACTGCGTGATTTTTTCTGGCGTGGTGGCTGCTTTGCAAATTGGAAAACTTCCCCCTGCATTGCCAGAGTTAAGTCAAACATTGGGCTTGAGTTTGATGCAAGCAGGCTTCTTGCTCTCTTTGGTTCAATTGGCGGGCATGACTTTGGCACTGGCGGTGGGCTTGTCAGCCGATGGTTTAGGCCTAAAGAGAAGCATGTTGGCGGGTTTATTTGTTTTGGGCTTGGCCAGTGCCTTGGGTGCCACTGCAGAGAGTGCTCAGGCTCTGATGGTTTGGCGAGCCATTGAAGGCGTTGGATTTTTATGGGTCACCTTGCCTGCGCCCGGACTCATTCGGAAACTGATCAGCGAACAACATTTGCGAAAGTTGTTGGGTTACTGGGGCGCTTACATGCCTGCAGGCACCGCCCTCACTTTGTTGGCAGGCCCCCTTTGGTTGCCAGAGTTTGGCTGGCGAACCTGGTGGATTTTGTTTGCTGTTTTGTCATGGGCCATGGCCATTGTTTTGTGGCGTGTGGTACCTGCCGATGTTTTTCCCATTGCGCCTGAATCGCCAATTCACGATGCTGCTGTGAAGCCAGTGGCTTGGCCGAAACGATTGCGTGAAACGCTCAGCAAACCGGGTCCTTGGTGGGTGGCGCTTTGCTTTGCCATGTATTCTGGTCAATGGTTGGCCGTTGTGGGCTTCTTGCCTTCCATTTACACCCAGGCTGGGCTGTCTGGCGTCACCTTGGGTTTGCTGACGGCATTGGCAGCAGCTGTCAACATGTTGGGCAACATGGCGTCAGGGCGTTTGCTGCAAAGAGGTATTCATCCTAGCGTTTTGTTGGCAATGGGGTTTTTCGCAATGGGAGTAGGTACTTTGTTGGCGTTTGCAGAATTCACGCAAAGCTGGCCGTGGTTGCGTTATGCAGGTGTGCTTGTGTTTTCAGCTTGCGGTGGATTGGTGCCGGGCACTTTGTTTTCCTTGGCGGTTCGTTTGGCGCCAAATGAGCGCAATGTGTCCACCACAGTAGGTTGGATGCAGCAAGGTTCTGCAGCGGGGCAGTTTGCGGGGCCGCCTCTGGTGGCGTGGCTTGCGTCCCTAGTGGGTGGTTGGCAATGGACTTGGTTGGCGACTGGTTTGTGTTGTGTTGTAGGCGGTGTGCTGTCCTTGTTCATTGCGCGAACTTTGAATCAGCAAAAGGACATTGATGAAATTTGAAACTTCAGACTCAATGCCATTGAGCCCCCACGCATCTAATGCTTCGCCCTCAAACTGCATGGTAGAAGATACTTTGCGGTGGTTGGAGCATGCAGTCATCGGCTTGAATTTGTGTCCTTTTGCCAAAGCGGTTTATGTAAAGGGTCAAGTGCATTGCACAGTCAGTCAGGCCAGCACATTGGAAGCTTTGCGCGACGACTTGATGCAAGCGTTGAGAGATCTCGTGGCGCTAGATGCTTCTGTGCGCGACACCACCTTGTTGGTGGTTCAAAACATGTTGCAAGATTTTTACGATTACAACGATTTTTTAAACGTGGCAGACGATTGCTTGCTTGCACTTGATTTGGAAGGTGAGATTCAAATTGCCAGTTTTCATCCTCAATACCAATTTGCAGGCACCGATGAAAACGACATTACCAATTTCACCAACCGATCGCCTTACCCCACGTTGCATTTGATTCGAGAGGCCAGCATTGATCGTGCAGTAGCAGCATTTCCTGAGGCGGAAGCCATTTTTGAAGTCAACATGGCCACCTTGAGCCAATTGGGCTTAGAGGGCTGGCAAGCCTTGGATGTAGGGGCTACTTTACCTCAGAATGAGTCTGATGAAAAAAAATCCCGTTAATTCAAAATCAACAGAAACCAAGCCATTGGATTTAGATTTGCGGCCTGGGCAGTCTATTGAATTGCTGAAAGAGTTGCACATCCTCACGCGGGAAGGCAAGATCAATCAAGACTCACGTCGCAAATTGAAACAGGTGCTGCATCTGTTTCAGTTCATTGAAAAGATTTTGAAAGAGTTGTCTGAAGAAGATGCGGCCACGGTCTTGAAACTCGCTGCTTTGCAAACGAAGGACGCCGATGAAATGCCAAGAGGCTTGTCACTGGCCGACCACGGTGCTGGCAAATCGTATTTGGGTTTCATCGTCTACGACTTGTTTTTCAAGCAATTGTTGCAAGGCCATATTTATGGCATTGAAACGCGTTCTGAGTTGGTAGATGCCTCTCGCGCTTTGGCCCAGCGTTTGGACTTTCAGCGCATGGTTTTTTTGAATACCTCCGTCACAGAGTCATCGCAGTCTGAACTCATGCCTTCGCAAATCGATGTGGTCACCGCACTTCATGCATGCGACACCGCCACAGACGATGCCATCGCATTTGGACTTCTGAAAAATGCCCGTGCCATGGTTTTGGTGCCTTGCTGTCAAGCCGAAGTGGCCGCTCATTTGCGTCAAAACAAGGCCCTCAACTTATCGCGCAAACCCTTGGCTGAACTTTGGCGCCACCCGCTGCACACCCGCGAAATAGGCAGCCAACTTACCAATGTGCTGCGTTGCCTGTACCTCGAATCTAAAGGCTACGCCGTGACAGTCACCGAACTGGTGGGTTGGGAGCACAGCATGAAAAACGAACTCATCATTGCCCGCTATACCGGCCGCCCCAAAAAAGGCGCAGCCGACCACCTTCAGTCCCTCCTGAGTGAATTCGGCCTGACCGAATCCCTTTCATCGCGCTACCCTTAATTGGGGTCAGATCAACATTAATTTCTTTCGGGTTAGCATTCAGGCATGGCCCGCCAACCTCGTTTAGCCCTTCCAGGTTACCCGCATCATGTGATTCAGCGGGGTAACAACCGCCAGCCCATCGTGCTGGACGAGACCGATCGCAAAATGCTTTACAGCCTGTGGCTGGAAGAGTCACAGAGACACAAAGTGGCCGTGAATGCCTATGTGTTGCTTGACAATCACTTTCACATGTTGCTCACGCCGCCCAGCGATGAGGCAATGTCTTTGATGATGCAATCGGTGGGGCGAACTTACGTGCGCTACTTCAATAAACGTCACAACAGAAGCGGCACGTTGTGGGAAGGGCGTTACAAATCCTCGCTGGTTGACTCCGAAGCCTATCTTTTAACCTGTATGGCCTACATTGACTTGAACCCAATCAGGGCTGGGGTGGTCGAGTCAGCTGAGGATTTCAATTGGTCCAGCTACAAGCACCTGATTGGTCGAAAAATTGACAAATTGGTGACGCCACACGCACTTTATTGGGGCTTGGGTAACACGCCGTTTGCCCGTGAGGCGGCCTACACAGAGTTTGTTGCGAGCGGTTTGTCTGCATCCATTCAAAAAGATTTAACAGAATCAGCTCTGAAGGGGCGGGTGGTGGGTCGCCCTGAATTTTTAAAGTCATTGGAAAAAACCACCCGACGTCAAATCCTGCCGCAAAAGGCGGGTAGACCCTTCAATAAAGTCCCAAAACCCTGAATTTGAGTCCAAATTCAGCTTTAAATGACCTTTTACACGCCAATTTTGATCTGTCCCCAATTAATCGACTTTTTAAAATAGTTCAAATTAATGTTGATCTGACCCCAATTAATTTTCTTGGCATTCTTGTTGCAATGCAATATGCTCTCATTCCCGCGAAATATCTCTAGGAGTGCGCCATGACTTCGGCTGCCGAAAAATTAGCTTTGCAACAAACAGGTCTGTACGACCCTTCTCAAGAACACGACGCTTGTGGTGTGGGCTTTGTGGCGCACATCAAGGGCGCCAAAACGCATGCCATTGTGACGCAGGCTTTGAAGATTCTGGAGAACTTGGACCACCGGGGTGCGGTGGGTGCCGACAAGTTGATGGGCGACGGCGCAGGTATCTTGATTCAATTGCCTGATGCTCTTTATAGACAAGAGATGGCCAAGCAAGGTGTAACTTTGCCAGCGCAGGGCGAGTACGGTGTGGGTATGGTGTTTTTGCCAAAAGAACATGCATCACGCATGGCTTGCGAACAAGAACTCGAGCGTGCTGTCAAAGCCGAAGGCCAAGTCTTATTGGGTTGGCGTGATGTGCCGGTTAACCGCGATATGCCCATGTCACCCACAGTGAGAGAAAAAGAACCTGTGCTCAAGCAGATTTTCATCGGCCGCGGTGCCGACGTGATTGTGCAAGACGCCCTGGAGCGCAAGTTGTATGTCATTCGCAAAACAGCCAGCGCAGCCATTCAAAACCTCAAGCTGAAGCACAGCAATGAGTACTACATCCCTAGCATGTCCAGCCGTACTGTGGTTTACAAAGGCTTGCTTTTGGCTGATCAAGTGGGCACCTACTATCTTGATTTACAAGACGAACGTTGTGTTTCAGCGTTGGGTTTGGTGCACCAACGTTTCTCAACCAACACTTTCCCAGAGTGGCCCTTGGCGCACCCCTATCGGTATGTCGCTCACAACGGTGAAATCAACACCGTCAAGGGCAACTACAACTGGATGAAGGCGCGCGAAGGCGTGATGTCTTCGCCGGTGCTTGGTGATGACTTGCAAAAGCTCTACCCCATCAGCTTTGCAGGCCAATCCGACACAGCCACGTTTGACAACTGTTTAGAGTTGCTCACCATGGCGGGCTACCCCATCAGCCAAGCTGTGATGATGATGATTCCTGAACCATGGGAAAACCACAACACCATGGACGAGCGCCGAAAAGCGTTTTACGAATACCACGCCGCCATGCTCGAGCCATGGGATGGTCCTGCATCGATTGTGTTTACCGATGGCCGCCAAATTGGTGCTACTTTGGACCGCAATGGTTTGCGTCCTTCACGCTATTGCATCACCGACGATGACATGGTCATCATGGGGTCGGAGACGGGCGTGTTGCCCATTCCAGAAAGCAAAATTGTTCGCAAATGGCGCCTGCAACCCGGCAAGATGTTCCTGATCGATTTGGAACAAGGTCGCATGATCGACGACGAAGAACTGAAGTCGAACTTGGCTAGCAGCAAACCCTATAAGCAGTGGATTGAAAACTTGCGTATCAAATTGGATGACGTGAAAGAGTCAACAGCCAATGCGCCTGTTTCCAGCGAAGCATTGCTTGATTTGCAACAAGCCTTTGGCACCACCCAAGAAGACATCAAGTTCTTGTTAGCCCCCATGGCTCAAGCCGGCGAAGAAGCATTGGGCTCCATGGGCAATGACAGCCCCTTGGCTGTGTTGTCAGACAAAAACAAGCCGCTTTACAACTACTTTAAGCAGTTGTTCGCGCAAGTGACCAACCCCCCCATCGATCCCATTCGCGAAGCCATCGTGATGTCCTTGGTATCCTTCATTGGGCCCAAGCCCAACTTGCTTGACATCAACCAAGTGAACCCACCGATGCGCCTGGAAGTGAGCCAGCCCGTGCTCGATTTTTCAGACATGGCAAAGTTGCGCAACATTGCGCAGTCCACCCATGGCAAATTCAAGAGTGCCACATTGGACATCACTTACCCCTCAGCTTGGGGCAGCGAAGGCGTCGAAGCCAAGCTGGCATCCCTGTGCGCTGAAGCGGTGGACGCCATCAAAGGCGGTCACAACATTCTGATCATCAGCGACCGCGGTGTTTCACCCACGCAAGTGGCCATTCCTGCGTTGCTGGCACTCTCTGCCATTCACCAGCATTTGGTGCGTGAGGGTCTGCGCACCACAGCCGGCTTGGTGGTTGAGACCGGTACCGCCCGTGAAGTGCATCACTTTGCAGTGTTGGCGGGCTACGGTGCAGAAGCTGTTCACCCCTATCTGGCGATGGAAACATTGCAGGCTTTGCACAAAGAGTTGCCAGGTGATTTGTCTGCCGACAAAGCCATCTACAACTATGTCAAAGCGGTAGGCAAGGGCCTGTCCAAGATCATGTCCAAAATGGGCGTGAGCACCTACATGTCGTATTGCGGTGCACAGTTGTTTGAAGCCATCGGTATCAACACTGAAACTGTGAACAAATACTTCACAGGCACACCGACCCGCGTGCAAGGCATCGGAATTTTTGAAATTGCCGAAGAAACTTTGCGCATGCACAAAGCCGCATTTGGCAACGACCCCGTGTTGGCCAGCATGCTCGATGCAGGCGGTGAATACGCATGGCGTGCCCGTGGTGAAGAGCACATGTGGACACCCGATGCCATTGCCAAGTTGCAGCACAGCACCCGTGCCAACAACTGGACCACCTACAAAGAATACGCACAAATTATCAACGACCAAACCAAGCGTCAAATGACGCTGCGTGGTTTGTTCGAATTCAAGATTGATCCCTCCAAAGCCATTCCGGTTGAAGAAGTGGAACCCGCCAGCGAAATTGTCAAACGTTTTGCCACCGGTGCCATGTCTTTGGGCTCTATTTCTACAGAAGCACACGCCACATTGGCCGTTGCCATGAACCGCATTGGCGGCAAGAGCAACACCGGTGAAGGCGGTGAAGACTCTGCACGTTATCGCAACGAACTCAAAGGCATCCCGATCAAAAAAGGCGAGACTTTGAAGAGCGTGATTGGCGACAAAGAAGTAGAAGTCGACATGCCTCTCGAGGCAGGTGATTCACTGCGCTCCAAAATCAAGCAAGTGGCTTCCGGCCGCTTCGGTGTGACGGCAGAATACCTGCACAGTGCCGATCAAATTCAGATCAAGATGGCGCAAGGTGCCAAGCCTGGCGAGGGCGGCCAATTGCCTGGCGGCAAAGTATCCGAGTACATTGGCAAGTTGCGTCACTCTGTGCCAGGTGTGGGTTTGATTTCACCGCCACCGCACCACGACATCTACTCCATTGAAGATTTGGCGCAGCTTATTCACGACCTGAAAAACGTGGCGCCGCACAGCGACATCAGCGTCAAGTTGGTGTCCGAAATTGGTGTGGGCACCATTGCCGCAGGCGTTGCCAAGTGCAAGAGCGATCACGTGGTGATTGCCGGCCACGATGGCGGCACAGGCGCATCGCCTTGGTCCTCTATCAAGCATGCAGGTAGCCCATGGGAAATTGGTCTGGCTGAAACGCAGCAAACTCTGGTGCTCAACCGTTTGCGTGGCCGCATCCGTGTGCAAGCCGATGGTCAAATGAAAACAGGTCGCGACGTTGCCGTTGGCGC
>CANNNB010000021.1 GCA_947505995.1 Comamonadaceae bacterium | reverse complement strand
GCTTTTTTATTGGATAGCGCTGAAGAGGATGGCTCGGTGGGGACTAAATTGATTTGATGAAAACTCGACAAAGGTTTTCCTGAAATTCTAAAAACTTCAAGAGCCCGTGAAATGCGTTGACTGTCGGCGGGGGCTAAACGAGCGGCAGTTTGAGGGTCAACTAGCTTAAGTAAAGCGTGCATGGCAGGCCAACCCAATTTTTCAGCCTCAGTTTGAATGTTTGCGCGAATTTCAACATCGGCAGATGGCATATCGTTCAAGCCTTCAAGTAATGCCTTGAAGTAAAGCATGGTGCCACCCACCAAAATGGGCATTTTGCCGCGGCTGTGAATATCTAGAACGCAGGCCATTGCGTCATGGGCAAATTCGGCAGCACTGTAGGCATTCAGAGGATCCCGAATGTCAATCAAGTGATGCGGCACCGCTGACAATTCTTGGGCAGAAGGCTTAGCCGTGCCAATGTTCATGCTTTTGAAAACCAAGGCGGAGTCAACACTGATAATTTCAGCGCCACCTTGTTCTTTTAAATGCGCAGCAATGGCCAAGGCCAAGGCCGTCTTGCCACTTGCAGTTGGGCCGGCAATGGCGAGCGCTTGAAGTTTCATGCTGTTTGGCGTTGCGAGATGATGGGTATTTTGCGCACAGCAAACCAAGCAACCAAGACCAAGCAACTAGACCACACAAATAAACCTTGTGCCAGTGTTAGAAGTGGATTGCTCATGTGCTTGCCAATCCAAGTGCCCATGCCAAACGCCACCACCATCATGGAGAAGCCATTCAATGCAGAGGCCGTGCCAGCCTTTTCTGGAAAAGGAGCAATACAGCCACTTTGACCACAGGGTTGATGCACGCCGTGTGCCATCAAAAAGATATTGATAGGCAACATGACCGCCCAATGTCCAAACCATGATTGCTCAGGTCCTTTATAAGCGATAAAAAGCATGAGGAAGCCTGCAAAAAGACTTACAAAACTTGCATAGACAACGCAGGTTTGGATGCTGATACGCAACAATAACCAGCGACAAATGAAGGTACCCACGATGTACGACAGAGACATGGTGAGCATGAGCAAACCGTAAACAGTTTGACTTAAACCCATGCTTTGCGTGAAGATAAAAGAGGAAGTTGCGAGAAAGGTAAACAGCCCTGCATATGAAGCAGTGGACAGCGCGCTGTAAGCTAGAAAGGTGGGATTGCGAAGGATGTTATTTGTGGCAGCCCACAAACTTTTGGCTTGTAGCGCGTGCGGGTTGAGTTGCTGCAAACTTTCATCAAAGTAAAGGTAGATGAGCACTGCCGTGACAAGTGCAAAGAGCACCAAACTGCTGAGGGCCCAACGCCAGCCCAGCAATTCAGTTAAGAAGCCACCCACAGGAACGCACGTACAGGCAATGAGTACCAGACCAGAGAGGGCCTGCGACATGACTCTTGCGCCTTCTGTGGGCTCATACAGATCACGCACAATGGCACGTGCAGCCATGACGCATGCGCCCATGGCAACACCTTGAAGGGTCCTTGCGGCAATGAGGGCTTCTATGTTGGGCGCAAGTGCACACATGACCGCAGTGACCGCATAGACACCTATGCCGCCCAACAAAACGGGGCGTCGACCCCATTTGTCTGAGAGGGGACCCCAAATCAATTGAGAAGTCCCGAAAGCCAAAAGCAATGCCGTTAAGGTGAGTTGGGCCTGAACCATGCTGGCGCCAAAGCCTTGCGTCAAAGAGGGCAGTGCAGGCAGATACAGGTCTGTGGTGACAGGTTGCAAGCCTAGCAGCAAGGCTAACAACAGGACGATCATGGCGGGACTGCGCTTGTGTCGACCTGCCTGCACCGGCAGGGTCTGGTCAAGGCGCGTCATCAACGACCCCTTAAAAACAAAGCATCTAATTCGCGCATGCCAACTTGGCGCCAAGTGGGCCGACCATGGTTGCATTGATCGGAACGTTCGGTGGCTTCCATTTGTCTAAGCAGTGCGTTCATTTCATCCAAGCTGAGTTTTCGGTTGGCGCGAACTGCGCCGTGACAGGCCATGGTGGCCAAGATTTCATTTTGTGCTCGCTGCACCACTGTGGCGGCGTCGTGTTGGGCAAGCTCAGCCAAAACACTGCGTGCCAATTCAACGCAATCGCCTAGTGCCAAAGAGGAGGGCACAGCACGCACAGCCAATGTTTTGGCAGACAAAGCTGAAACCTCTAGTCCCAATTGCATTAGTACTTCGGCACAACTCTCGGCAGTGGCAATTTCTTGCGGTGTGGCAGAGAAAGAAGCAGGAATTAACAAGGGTTGGCTGGTAATTTGAGTGGTGTCGAGTTGTTGTTTGAGGCGTTCATACACAATCCGTTCGTGGGCCGCATGCATGTCAACCACCACCAAACCCTGGGTATTTTCTGCCAAGATGTAAACACCTTGAAGTTGTGCAATGGCTCGACCCAAGGGCCATTCATGTGCATCCTGGCTTACAACTTCTGGGGCGCTTTTCAATTGAAGTTTTTGGCTGGAAAAGCCTGCAGGACTTTCTTCGGCTTGAGGGGGAGTGCGCCACAAGGCTTTTAAATCTGCCATCGCTCTGGCAGGGTCTTCATGCAAACGATCTGCGCCAAATGCCATGCCGCGTTGTGCCCAAGTGTTTGGCATGGGTGTCAGTGTGGGCGGTTGCGTTGGCGCAGGTGTGGTCGTGAGAATTTGGGTTCGGGGGACAGCCAATGCGCTTTCAATGGCATGTCGCATGGCTTGATGCACTTCACGGCTGTCTCTGAAACGAACTTCAATCTTGGTGGGATGGACATTGACATCTACGCGAGTGGGGTCCATTTGCAAATACAGCACATACACTGGCTGCCGGTGGCCGTGGAGAACATCTTCATAGGCACTGCGTGCGCCATGAGTGATGACTTTGTCTCGAACAAAGCGGCCATTCACATAAGCGAATTGTTGATCAGCACGTGCACGCGCTGCATCTGGCGTACCCGCCCTGCCTCTTACATGCACAGGGCCAGAACGAAAATCGATGTTCACTGAAGAAGCTACAAACTCTTCACCCAAAACATCGGCCAAACGCTGATTCCAGCCAGCTTGGCCTGGGTGACTGCGCCATTGAGCCACAATCTTGCCTTCATGCCAAATGGCGAAACTCACCTCAGGTCGAACCAATGCATGGCGCCTCACGGCTTCAATGCAATGCGCCAGCTCGGTGTTTTCAGATTTTAGAAAATGCCGACGGGCTGGTGTGGAAAAAAACAATTCTTTCACCTCAACGGTGGTGCCAGTGGCTCTGGCTGCGGGTTTCACTTCCCCCGTTTGGCCGTCCAAAACGAAGGCACTGGACGCGCCCTCGATTCGCGACAAGAGACTCATCTCGGACACTGAGTTGATGGCCGCCAGTGCTTCACCCCTGAAGCCCATGGTGGCCACGGACTCCAAGTCTTGAAGGCTCACGATTTTGCTGGTGGCGTGGCGCTTTAAAGCCACAGGTAGCTCTTCTGCGGGTATGCCGCAGCCATCGTCTTCGACCGAAATGAGCCGAATGCCGCCACCTAAAAGTCTGAGCGTTATTTGAAGGGCGCCCGCATCGATGGCGTTGTCTACCAACTCTCTGACCACAGAAGAAGGGCGCTCGACCACCTCGCCAGCCGCGATTTGGCTAATTAGCACATCGGGTAACTCGAGGATGGTTTGGCGGGGTAGTGGTTCAGACATGCTCAAATTGTAGGTGCTTGGAGGCGAGTATGACCTGTTGTGTTTTTGGAATTGAGGTAGAAGGTTCTGACAATCTGACAAGCAAGGGATAATCCGAGGATGGACACCTTGATGCTATTGTTGGATTTTATTCTTCACGTTGACCGTTATTTGGAAACGTTTGTGACCCAATATGGGGCTTGGGTCTACGCCCTTTTGTTTCTCATCATTTTTGTAGAAACCGGCCTGGTGGTCATGCCCTTTTTGCCAGGGGATTCCCTGCTTTTTGTAGTGGGAACCCTCTGTGGCACAGGACTTTTAAGCCTGCCGTTGGTCATGGTTTTGTTGGTCATTGCCGCCATTTCTGGCGACCAGTTGAATTACCGCATTGGCAGGTACTTTGGACCCAAGGTTTTTCAGTGGGAAAACTCTCGATTTTTCAACCGAGCCGCTTTTGACAAAGCTCACAACTTTTACGAAACCTATGGCGGTATCACTATCGTACTGGCACGCTTCATGCCGTTTATTCGCACATTTGTTCCCTTTGTCGCGGGCGTTGCTGCCATGACGCCTTCACGCTTCGTCTTGTTCAATGTGTCTGGCGGTTTAATTTGGGTTTGCGGCCTTACGGGAGCTGGCTATCTCTTTGGCGAAACCGAGTTTGTAAAGGCACATCTTAGTCAAATCATTTGGGCCATGATTTTCGTCCCAGGCTTGTTCGCACTTTGGGGTGCTTGGCGCGCTCAGCGATCTTAAATAGATACCACTTTAAGTGGACCGTTTTCGGGCCAAGGGTGGGTTTCGTTCAAAGTATTTTTGCAAGCCTTTCACCAGAGCATCAGCGATGGTGTTTTGATAATTGTCATCTGACAATTTGGCTTCTTCATCGGGATTGCTGATAAAGGCAGTTTCGACCAAGACACTTGGTATATCGGGGGCTTTTAAGACGGCAAAACCAGCTTGCTCCACTCTGGGTTTGTGGAGCCTTCCCACATTGCCAATTTCTCGCAAAATGGCGCCCCCCAAATTCAAACTGTCCTTAATTTGAGCAGATGTACTCATGTCAAGCAGAGCTTGCTGCACTTGAGAATCTTTCACACCGAAATTCATGCCGCCAATCAGGTCGGCTTTGTTTTCTTGAGATGCCATCCATCGGGCAGCACTGCTTGAGGCTGCGCCATGGCTCAATGCAAACACACTGGCACCTTTTGCGTTGGGTGTGAAAAATGCATCTGCATGCACACTCACAAATAAATCGGCTTGCACTTTTCTGGCTTTTTGGACGCGAACATGCAGAGGTACAAAGTAATCTGCATCGCGCGTCAGGTAGGCGCGCATGGGACTGCCCTTGACTTGGCTGGCATTGATTCGATCCCGAAGCTTCAAAGCGATTTGAAGCACCACATCTTTTTCCTTGGTGCCATTGGGGCCAATGGCACCAGGGTCTTCGCCGCCATGGCCAGCATCAATGGCCACCACAATCAGTCTGTCAGTGATGGGGGCGGCTTGTAACGCAGGTTGGCCAACTGAAGGAGCTTGTCCGTTTTGAGTGGCGAGGGCTGGTGCATTGGTTGAGCCTGCGTTTGGATTTTTGTTGAGCCAGTCACTTAAAGCATCGGCGCTTTGAGTGCGTTCTGCAATCCAACTCTCTAAAGGGTCCACAGGCGTGCTTGGGTAAAGATCCAAGACCAATCGGTGTTGATAAGTACCTACTGGCATCAGTGAAAAAACTTGCGGTTGTACAGCTTGCTTCAAATCAAACACCATGCGCACCACACCGGGGCTGTTTTGAGCGACACGCACACCAGTGATGTTGGGGTCATCTGGTTTGATTTTCCCGACCCATTCTTTGATGGAAGGATTTAAATCCAAGCCTTCAATGTCAATTGCCAAGCGGGGTGGTGAAGGTACAAACGTGTACTTGGTTTTCAAAGCAACATCTGATTCCAAGGTGACCCGTGAATAGTCTTTGGCAGGCCACACTCTGACCGCCAGCAAGCTGGCACCTCGGCAAATGTCGGTCCAACCTAGCATCAGGGCTAGGCCAGATGCTTTTAACCAATCACGTCTTTGGAGTGGCATGGTTGGCGGCTTGGAGGTTTTCAATGGCGGGCCTTAAATTCAGCAAGCCATGCAAAATGGAAAGCCCTTTTGGCGTGTGTGTTTCGCAAATGACTAAACGGCCTTCTTGTTCGTTGACGGTTATTGCCAGTTTCAAATCTGCAACTGGCAACATGCCGAGTGCTTGTTCGGGCCATTCTGCTATTTTCAAGCCATGACTGGCAAATAAATCGCGGAAGCCGGCCTCTTCAAATTCTTGAGGATCGTTGAAGCGATAGAAATCAAAATGCCATATGTTCACAATGTCAGTGCTCACTGGAACACTTGAGCGCGTGAATTGAGAAGCAGCCGGGAAAAGCCTTGCCTCATGGGGTTCCACCACAGCATAGGTTGGGCTTTTAATGCGTCCTTCTACCCCAAGTGCCTTCAACAGGTGCCTGACAAAAGTGGTTTTGCCAGCACCTAGATCACCTTGAAGTTCGATGTAGGCGTCCCTGATGGCCACTTGCTGAGCCAGAGCTTGCGCAAATTTCTGTGTATGGTTTTCGTCCGACCATAGCCAACTTGCCGAACCAAGGGGCTCGGGAGTTCCTACAATCACAGGGTGAACAACACGCATCATTCTCTTTCTGGTACTTCAAGCACAGGCGCAATCGATATTGCCGCTTTGTGGTCTGAGTTGCAAATTGCCGCTCAGGAACTGGGATTTTCTCAAATTGGCGTCTCAAGTGTGAATTTGACAGAAGCCGAGCCAGGGCTTCAAGCTTGGCTGGCTGCTGGCTTCCATGGCAGCATGAACTATATGGCAAGCCATGGGCTAAAACGCGCCAGGCCAGCAGAATTGGTGCCTGGCACACTCAGTGTCATCACGGTTCAGATGGATTACTTGCCTGGCAATGTGCCTGAATTGTCGGCTGAGTTAGAAGCGCAAGCATTGAACCGGCCTACCCAAGGGGTGGTTTCGGTTTATGCCAGAGGACGGGACTATCACAAGGTGATGAGAAGTCGACTGCAAAAACTCCAACTTCGCTTGGCCGAATTGATAGGTCCCTTCGGGCATAGAGCGTTTACCGATTCTGCGCCGGTCATGGAGGCCGAGTTAGCGGTTCGAAGTGGTCAGGGCTGGCGCGGCAAAAACACATTGGTATTACAAAGAGAGGCTGGCTCCTTTTTCTTTCTGGGGGAGTTGTTTGTCGATCTTGCCTTGCCCGAAACGAAGGCTATCACCTCGCATTGCGGATCATGTACATCTTGCATCGACTTGTGTCCAACCCAAGCCATTGTGGCGCCGTATCAGTTGGATGCTAGACGTTGTATTTCTTACCTGACGATAGAACACGCAGGTGAAATTCCACATGAACTTCGCCCCCTCATTGGCAATCGAATTTATGGATGTGACGATTGCCAATGGGCTTGTCCTTGGAACAAATACGCCAAGCGAAGTACCCTGCCAGACTTTGACGCTCGCGAACCCTTGAAGGCACCTCAGTTGCAAGAGTTACTTCAATGGGATGAGGCTACTTTTTTGGCCATGACCCAAGGCAGTGCCATACGTCGTATTGGCCATGCAAGGTGGATTCGGAACGTGGCCCTGGCTGCGGGCAATGCATTGAGGGAAGTTAAAACTCAAACTGGAAAAATTTCGGCTGAAGATGCAGCCGCGTTGGCGGCTGCTTTGTTGCCCTGGTTGTCGCATCCAGACCCTGTGGTTCAAGAACAAGTGGCCTGGTCACTGGCCCAAGGAAATTAAAACTGCAAGCCACCTAGCACGCCCAAAGCAAACGGCAAACTCAAAACACCTAGCAGTGTGGACAACGTGACAAGGCCCGCAACATAAGCGCCGTTGTAGCCCATTCTGGATGCCAGCACATAGCATGTGGAGGCTGTAGGCAAGCCTGAAAAAATAAGCAGCACAGTGGTTTGCAAAGGGGACAGTTGGAAAAGCTGAGCCAATGTCCAAGCCAAACAAGGGACCACCAAGTGCTTTACTGTGAGTACCGCGGTGCCCAACAATTTACCCTGGTTCAGGGCCTTCAATTCCATGCCGGCGCCTGCTGACATGAGACCCAATGCCAACGAAGCCGCGCCAATTCGCGACAAGCTTGGGTCTAGCACCTCGGGCACTCGCAAGCCCAGTAAATTAAATGCCAAACCACTGGTGGTGGCCAAAATAAGGGGGTTGCGAATCAGTTCACGCAGAAACCCCGATTCGCCTTGACGTGCCATAGGCCAAACAGCGCCCACATTGAACATGGGAACACAAAAGCCAATGAGCACTGCGATGAGCAACAAGCCTTCACTGCCTGTTAAACGTTCTACCAAGGCCAGCGCGATGAATGAATTGAATCTGAAGCCAATTTGGGCGCTGGCAGCGTGATCTCTGCGGTCTATTTTGCTGCCAATCCAGGGCCAGTAAGGCATGCTGTTACTGATCAAAATGGCCGAAAAGCCCATTGCCAATCCAGCCAGCAAAAAGCTAGACGTTGCTTGGATGTCTAAGGGGCTTTTCACAATGGAGTGAAACAGCAAAATTGGAAACAAAAAGTAATAAACCAGAAATTCGACTTGTTGCCAAAGGGGTCGATTCAGGGGGCTGTACCGGCACAAAAAGTAACCGCACAAAATCAGGGAAAAATCTGGGAGTAAAAGCTGAGCGTAGTTCACCCCAGTAGCATAACGCTTGTCTTTGCGGTATCTGCATTCAAATTGGGGCGGATATTGCTTATGATGCTAAGTAGTCATTTATAGGAGTTTTAATGAACCGTCGTTTGAGTTTGATAGCAGCATCAGTGTGTGTTGTCTTTGGTGCCACTTCTAGCCCTGTTTGGGCGCAAAATTATCCGAACAAAGTCATTAAGTTGCAGGTGCCTTTCGCACCAGGCGGAACCACCGACATCGTGGCGCGCGTCATAGCCGATCCTTTGGGCAAGGCATTGGGGCAGTCGGTAATTGTTGAAAACAAGGCGGGAGGTGGTGGTGTGGTGGGCGCCCAAGAAACGGTTCGCTCTGCGCCCGATGGTTACGCCTTGGGCATGGCTACAGTTTCTACAACCGCAGCCAACCCAGCCATCAATCCTAAAAATCCATACAACCCCATTACAGACTTTACGCCTATCATCAACATTGCGGCCACCCCCAATGTGATTGCGGTACATCCAAGTTTTCCAGCGCGCAACTACAAAGATTTTTTAACTGAGTTGAAAAAAAATCCAGGTAAATATTCATACTCATCCTCTGGCACAGGTGGCATAGGCCATTTGCAAACTGAGCTTTGGAAAAGCTTGGCGGGCGTTTTCATTACACACATTCCTTATCGGGGTGCTGGCCCAGCCTTGAACGACACAGTAGCGGGTCAGGTGCTCATTATTTTTGACAACTTGCCTTCAGCACTGCCATTCATTCAAGCAGGAAAATTAATCCCCATTGTGGTGGCTGCACCGCAACGTTTGGCGCAGTTGCCCAATGTGCCCACCTTCAAAGAAATTGGCTTGGAGCCTGTCAATCGCATGGCTTACTACGGCATTTTGGGCCCAAAGAATTTGCCGAAAGAAGTGGTCGATAAAGTCAGCAGTGGTGTGAAAAAAGCCTTAGAAGATCCAGCCGTTCGCAAGCGCATTGAAGACACGGGCTCGATCGTTATTGCCAACACGCCTGAGCAGTTTGCTGCTCAAATTAAAGCTGAATTTGATGTCTACAAAAATGTAGTAGACACTCAAAAACTCCGACTCGATTGATGAGCTCAGATAGTCAAGCCGCCATCGACCGCTTTGTTGATGCGGTTTGGCTAGAAGACGGTTTGTCGGCCAATACCTTGGCCGCATACCGACGAGATTTAGAGGCCTTGGCGGCGTGGCTCAGTCAAACTTCGGGCACTGATTTTAATGCGGTGCAAGAGTCGCACTTGCAAGCCTATTTTGCCGCGCGCCACAGTCTTTCCAAAGCCACCTCTGCCAATCGCCGATTAACGGTTTTTAAACGCTATTACCGCTGGGCCTTGCGCGAGCGCATTGTTCAAGTCGACCCGACGCTCAGAATGCTAGCAGCCAAGCAAGCCTTGCGTGTGCCTAAAACTTTGTCAGAAGAACAGGTGGATGCTTTGCTTTCTGCACCCGATGTCAATACAGCCCTGGGCTTGCGCGACAAAGCCATGCTGGAATTGCTGTATGCCAGTGGCTTGCGAGTTTCTGAGCTGGTCAAACTCAAAACCTTGCACATGTCTTTGAATGATGGGGTATTGCGCATCATGGGCAAAGGTAGCAAGGAACGCTTGGTGCCTTTTGGTGATATGGCCCGTGACAGTTTGATGGCTTACATGCAAAGCGCCCGAGGCGCAATATTGGCTGCCAAGCAAACAGATGATTTGTTTGTGACCACCAGTGGCCCCAAAGCCGGAACGGCTATGTCGCGCATCATGTTTTGGCAGTTGATTAAAAAGTATGCTGTGTTTTCTGGCATCACAGCCCCCTTGTCGCCACACACCCTAAGACACGCTTTTGCCACACACCTGCTTAACCATGGTGCTGATTTGAGGTCGGTTCAGGTATTGCTGGGCCATGCCGATATTTCGACCACCACCATTTACACGCATGTGGCACGAGAAAGATTGAAAAACCTACATGCCAAGCATCATCCGCGGGGGTGATGTTTAAGGCAATCCTTAAAAGCAAATTGAAATAGCGTTGATCGCCAGATGGTGATCATCAACAATTGGCATCCATCGCCATTTGTCAAATGTGGTGCAGGGGTGCGAAATGCCGCTGCCAATGATTTGTCCCACATGGGGGTGCTCTAGCGTCGGAGTTGCTGGGTTAAATTTGAGATAAGCGTGTTGGTCGTTCAGGGCTGTGATTTCCCAATGTGAGGGCACCCCTGACACCACTTTGTCGCCAAGTTTGGCACGCCAAATGGCAACGGGCAAATCCATGTCGTACGAAACATCCCGTTTGCCCATGGTGAGAAGCGCAAGGCCTGCTTCAGGGCAAGACTGCACACTGCTGATAACCTCCAATGCGGGCCTCAGCGTTTCCCTGAGTTGGAGTCTTTCGCCAACGCACTTCAGCATCTTGCGATAGTGAACATGGTCGTGCGTGAGATAGCAGCCAGACCTCAAGATGCCCCGGGTGGGGCGTTGAAGTTGAGGCTTTAGGTGTTGAGCAACAAGATCAAAGATGGCCGAGCCACCAGCGGTTAAAAGAATTTCTTCATTTTCAAATAAGTTTTCTTTTTCACATGCCACGGCCAGTTGCTGAACCCGATTCATTAAGGCAGCGACAGAGGCTTGATCGTGCTCGTGGTCACAAGTGGCCAAAGCACCTTCGTAACATTCAATGCCACACAGTAAAAGGCCACGGGTGTCTTTTATTTTTCGGGCCAATGTCATTGCTTGTTCGTGTTCTCGGCAGCCCGTTCGCTTCCCTTGTATGCCAAGCTCAATCAAAACTGTGAAAGGTTTTTTAGATTGAGTCGATGACTGCCATTTTTCAATGGCATCAACTTGTTCTACCGAGTCAACCAAGAAATAAACCCGAATATCTGGATAAGTTGCCAGCAAAACACTCAGTGCTTCAAGATCGGCCTGTTGATAAACTTGATTGGCAATGATGATCCGTTTAACGCCGTGCCGAATCCCTAAACTTGCTTGAAAGACATTTGCAAAACTAATGCCCCATGCGCCAGCATCTAATTGCCGGGCATAAAGCTCTGGCGACATGCTTGTTTTGCCATGGGGTGCGATGTCTAATTGGCGTTTTTCACAAAAATCTTTCATCCACAGCAAATTATGCTCAATAGCAGTTTCTTTAATCACTGCCAAAGGCAATGGAAAGTCACCCTTTAGGACATTCCACTTTTGCAATCCAATTTGTGAAATGTTGACGGGCATGTGATGCCCAGGAAATCCCTTGAAGCCATTGTGAATCTGCATAGATTGCTTTCAGTGGGTTGGCTTACAAGCCATTGGCAGCTAAGTAAATTAACTCTTCTTCCTCAAAGCCGGCCAAGCGTCTGGCTTCTAGGTTGTAAGGCGACTTGAGTTTGGGCGCGTCGTATTGTTTGATCAAGTCGCGATAGGTTCCAATCGGGTCTAGCCCTCTTTCATGGCAGACATGTCGGTACCAGCGATTGCCCGCTGCAACGTGCCCAATTTCATCTTTCAAAATAATGTCCAAAATGCGACCGGCTACCAGGTCGCCTGCGCTGATTAATTTGTTTCTCACCCCGGGTGAGGCATCGAGCCCGCGCGCTTCCATGGTGCGTGGCACCAGCCCTATGCGAGCCAAAATATCGCCGCGCGTTCGTTCTGCCATTTCCCAGAGGGAGTGGTGTGCCGGAAAGTCGCCATAGTCAAAACCCATGCTTGCCAGATGACGTTGAAGGAGTAAGAAATGCTTGGCCTCTTCTTTGGCAATTTGAACCCAGTCTTTGTAAAAATCAGCGGGCATGCCTTTGAAGCGCCAAACCACATCCAAGGCCAAATCGATGGCATTGAGTTCAATGTGGGCAATGGCATGAAGCAAGATAGCACGGCCTTCGGGTGTGGTCAAAGGCTTGGATTTCAACGCGTTGTATGGCACCAGTTCTGGTTTGACTGGTCGCCCGGGAATGCCTCCAGGATCTTGCACCACCAGATCAACAAAGATGGGCAAGTCCTCTGTGAGAGCCAGCGTCCACTCTGCTTTTTGAACAGCGTTTTGGGTCAACAAGGGGGCTAAAACAGCCTGCCTCAAGTGAGGGAGTTGATGGATATGAGGGGCTATATTTGCGGTGGCCATGTGCTATTTTAGGCTTGCCTACAATGTAGGCTTTGCGCTCTGAATTAAAGGGACTCGAATGGCTATTTATTCATTAGACGGCAAGCAACCTGTATTGGCCGAGGGGGCTTGGGTTGCGGACAGTGCTCAGGTGATGGGCGCGGTGGAATTGGGCGTCAATGCCAGCGTTTGGTTTGGGACCGTGATTCGCGGTGACACAGAAACCATTCGCATCGGCGAAGGCAGCAATATTCAAGATTGCAGCGTGTTACACGCAGACATCGGCAAACCACTGACCGTTGGCAAGCACGTCACTGTGGGGCATCAAGTCATGTTGCACGGCTGCACCATTGGCGATGAATCACTCATTGGTATTGGTGCTGTGGTTTTGAATGGTGTCAAAATTGGTAAAAACTGTTTGGTGGGCGCAGGCTCTTTGGTGACCGAGGGCAAAGAGTTTCCCGATGGCTCCATGATCATGGGCTCGCCTGCCAAAGTGGTTCGCGAATTAACGCCAGAACAAATGCAAGGCTTGCGCATGTCCGCGAAGCATTACATCGAAAACGCGCATCGTTTCCAAACGGGTTTGAAAAAAATTGTCTGAACTTCATAAATTTTTATTCGAAGGTTTGCCCGTTCGCGGCGCCATTGTTCGTCTAACCGATTCATGGTGGGAGGTGCTTCAAAGGCGCTCTGCCAATACCGAAACCGGTGCTTACCCAGAACCCGTCTCTGAGTTGTTAGGTCAAATGTCGGCAGCTGCTGTGTTGATGCAGGCCAACATCAAATTCAATGGTGCTTTGGTGTTGCAAGTTTTTGGTGATGGGCCCGTCAAGTTGTCGGTGGTGGAAGTGCAGCCCGATTTTGGGTTTCGCGCTACGGCTACTGTGCAAGGCGAGGTGTTGCCACAGGCGTCTTTGAGTCAGATGGTCAACCTTAACAACGAGGGGCGATGTGCCATTACCCTCGACCCTTTAGAGCGTTTGCCAGGTCAGCAGCCTTATCAGGGCGTGGTGCCTTTGTTTGGTGATCAAAAAGAAAAATTAGAAAATTTAAGTGAAGTGCTTGAGCATTACATGCTGCAGTCTGAGCAGCTCGATACCACGCTGGTGTTGGCTGCTAACTCTCAAGTCGCAGCAGGTTTGTTGATTCAAAGATTGCCTTTGGAGGGCGTTGGCAACTTGGCTGGTCGATACGACGCCGTGGAGCGTGAGTCGGCATTGGGCAAGGATGAGGACTACAACCGAATTTCGATCTTGTCCAAGAGTTTGAAACCTGAAGAGCTGCTAGGTTTGGATGTTGAAACTGTGTTGCACCGCTTGTTTTGGGAAGAACCACTGCTGCGATTTGAGCCGTTGGTGGGCGATGTGGGGCCGCGTTTTCACTGCAGCTGCAGTCGCGAAAGAGTGGGGCGCATGATCAAGAGCTTAGGCGTGGCAGAAGCTGAAAGCATTTTGTCGGAGCGCGAAAACATTGAGGTGGCTTGTGAGTTCTGTGGAGCGCAGTATCAGTTTGATCCTGTGGATGCTGCCAGCCTTTTTACGCAACCTGAAGCTGCGCCTCCTACGGGCCCAGCGGTTCATTAGCAGACTTTATTTGATCAGGTCGGTAAACAACCTGTGCTCGCATTCAGCGTCGCTGCACAAATCGCAGCGCCAAGCTGTTCTGCCTTGGTTTAAGCCATATTGACTTACTTCTCTTTGCGCTTGTGTCGTTTGCAAGTTGGGCACTGAAAATTTCAAATCAAGGTGTTCATTGAGATGGGTGAGACCTTGGCTGACGGCCAACAAGGCGGCGTTCAGCCGTGCCTCTCCTTGACCGTAAATGACTTTAAAAGGCAGCTGTTTGTTTGACATGGCCTGTCGAATCAAATTGTCCACGGGTTCACGCACATGTTCGCCATCGCGTTGTAAACCATCTGGCATCCAAGCGACATCGAGTCCCATGACCAGGGTTAAGTCAAATTGCGCTTGATGCACCAAGGCCTGTTCATACAAAGACGGATCTTGAAAAATAAAGTCACTGTAAACAGCGGTCATCAAAGGCGTGGTGTCGGCAATGACCCAGCCCTGTTGGATTGAAAAAATTCGTTCGGCTTGTTGCTGCGCAATTTGAAGTTGCTCATTGGCTGCAGGTGTTCTGCCATTCATTTGGCACCATTCTCGCAGTACCTCTGGAACATATGCCGCAATTTGGCCTTGAGCCAACAGGACATCGGTGATGCGCTGGCTCAAGCTGGTTTTGCCAGTACTTTCTGCACCCAGAAACGCAATTCGAATGACCTTAGCGCGCATGACGCCGCCAAGCTTGAAGGCCAAGGTAGCTGAGTACGGTAAAAATGCCATACAACACCGCAGTGAGCCACAAAGACTTTTCGACCATCAGGCCAACGGTTAACACATTGACAAGCATCCAGACCCACCAATTTTCAATTTTCTTGCGACCCAATAAATATTGGCCCAACAAACTCAATGCAGTGACAAGGCCATCCCAAGCTGCGACATCGCTGTCGGTATAGCGATGCAAGAAAAAAGAGAATGCAGGCCAAGCCAACAACGTGGCAATGAAGGCAATACGCCGCTCTGCAGCTTGTAAGGTGCTCACAGAAAGCTTGGCTTGCACCGAGGGTGCTGAATTTTCAGACGCTTGTGTACTGGCAGAGTGAGAGGTGTTTCCCCTCAACCATTGTTGCCAGCCCCAAGCCGCTGTGAGAATGAACATGATTTGCAAACAGGCTTCGCCATAAAGTTGGCTGCTCCAGAACACGGATCCATACAGAAGAGCGCTCAGAATGGCCAGTGGCCAGCCCCAGTGAATTTCTTTGATGTTGCAATAGACCATTGCCAATGACAGCACAAAGCCGGCCAACTCGACCGGGTTGATCATTTTTCGATCTGAACAAAGATTTCGTTGGCCTTGACCATGCCGAGTTCATGGCGGGCACGCTCTTCGACAGTGTTCAGACCTTCTTTGAGGTCGTTCACTTCGGAGTTGAGTTGGCCATTGATACGCTTGGCTTTGGCGTTCAACTCGTTTTGTTCTTGAATTTTGTGCTCAAGTTCAATGACCGTGGGCACACTGCCTTTTCCCAGCCAAATCTGACCCTGCAAGATGAGCAGCAGGGCGATCAAGACGGCTGGCAGTAGGCGGTTGTCCATGAGCATTGAAGAGGGCTATCCAGAAATATTAGCGTAAATTGTAAAACGCTGAACGGCCAGGGTACTCTGCGACGTCGCCCAAGTCTTCCTCGATGCGCAAAAGTTGGTTGTATTTGGCCATTCGATCGCTGCGACTCATAGAGCCAGTCTTGATTTGGCCAGCGTTCAAACCCACGGCAATGTCGGCAATGGTGGAGTCTTCAGTTTCGCCAGAGCGGTGGCTGATGACGGCGGTATAGCCTGCGCGCTTGGCCATTTCGATGGCTGCAAAAGTCTCGGTCAAAGTACCAATTTGGTTGATCTTGATAAGGATCGAATTGGCAATACCTTTGTCAATGCCTTCTTTCAAAATTTTGGTGTTGGTCACAAACAAGTCGTCGCCCACGATTTGGACTTTTTGGCCCAAGCGATCGGTGAGCAATTTCCAACCATCCCAGTCGCCCTCGGCCATACCGTCTTCAATGCTGATGATGGGGTACTTGTCGACCCATGTGGCCAACATGTCGATCCACTGCTCGCCCGTCAAAGACAAACCTTCGCCTTCCAGTTCGTACTTGCCTTCTTTGTAAAACTCGCTGGCAGCGCAGTCTAGGCCAATGGCAATTTGCTCTCCGGCGGTGTAGCCCGCTGCGCTGATGGCATCCAAAATCATGAGGATGGCGGCTTCGTGGTTGGGTACGTTAGGGGCAAAACCGCCTTCGTCGCCTACAGCAATGCTCATGCCTTTGTCGTGAATGATTTTCTTCAATGCGTGAAACACTTCTGCGCCATAACGCACGGCTTCACGAAAGCTGGGCGCGCCCACGGGAATGATCATGAACTCTTGCAAGTCGAGGTTGTTATTGGCGTGGGCACCGCCGTTGATGACGTTCATCATGGGCACAGGCAATTGACAAGCGTTCATCCCGCCAAAGTAGCGGTACAAAGGCAAGCCAGACTCTTCAGCGGCAGCGCGAGCCACCGCCATGGACACGGCCAGCATGGCGTTGGCGCCTAAACGGCCTTTGTTCTCGGTGCCGTCTAAGTCGATCAAAGTCTTGTCGAGAAAGGACTGCTCGGATGCGTCCAAGCCCAACACAGCTTCAGAAATTTCGGTGTTGATGTGCTCAACCGCCTTCAACACGCCTTTGCCCAAGTAGCGACTCATGTCGCCATCGCGCAGCTCAATCGCCTCACGGCTTCCAGTGGACGCGCCTGATGGCACCGCTGCACGGCCCATGACACCGGACTCTAACAACACATCACATTCAACGGTAGGGTTGCCGCGGCTGTCTAAGATTTCGCGGCCCACAATGTCAACAATCGCACTCATTTTTACTTCTCTCTGTCTAAATTAAAAATCGTTTTATAAGTCGGCTAAGTCAATGCCGATCAAGCTGCTGTCACTGAAAATTGTTTTCAAGGAACGGATTCTTTTTGGTGACCGCGTCGAGTTCCAACAAAGTTTCCAGCAAAGCTCTCATGTGTTGCAAAGGCACAGCGTTAGGGCCATCCGACATGGCCTGTGCTGGATTAGGGTGTGTTTCCATGAACAAGCCTGCAACGCCGACAGCCACGGCCGCACGCGATAAAACAGGCACCATTTCGCGCATGCCGCCAGAGCTGGTGCCTTGGCCGCCAGGCAATTGAACAGAGTGGGTGGCGTCGAACACCACTGGTGCACCAGTCTCACGCATGATGGCCAAGCTGCGCATGTCTGAGACCAGGTTGTTGTAACCAAAGCTGGCGCCGCGTTCGCAGGCCATGAAGTTGTCTTCTGGCAGGCCTGCATCGCGAGCGGCTGCACGGGCTTTGTCAATGACGTTCTTCATGTCATGAGGGGCCAAGAACTGACCCTTCTTGATGTTGACTGGTTTGCCAGATTGGGCCACTGCTCGAATGAAATCGGTTTGACGGCACAAAAAAGCGGGTGTTTGCAGCACGTCCACAACTGCGGCCACTGCGGAAATATCGGCCTCGGTATGAACATCAGTCAGGATAGGCACATGAAGCTCGCGCTTTACTTTGGCCAATATTTCCAAACCCTTTTCCATACCAGGACCTCGAAAAGTGCTGCCAGAGGAGCGATTGGCTTTGTCGTAGCTGCTTTTGAAAATGAATGGAATGCCCAATGAGGAGGTAATTTCCTTCAAAGTTCCGGCTGTGTCCATTTGCAATTGCTCAGATTCAATGACGCAGGGACCCGCAATCAAAAAGAAGCGCTGGTCTAAACCAACATTAAATCCGCAAAGTTTCATGGTGTTCCTTGTCTTGTTGCTTCTTTGGCTTGACTAATTTAAGCGACGGCTTTGAGGTGTTTGGCGCCTTGCTGATGATCGATAGACGCTTTGATGAAAGCGTTGAACAGGGGGTGGCCATCCCAAGGGGTGGACTTGAATTCGGGATGGAATTGAACACCCACAAACCAAGGGTGCACCGATGTTGGCAACTCGACAATTTCTGTGAGCTGCTCGCGCTGTGTGAG